>VXRD01000121.1 GCA_009838845.1 Gemmatimonadota bacterium
GTGGGTGGGCTGATCGCTTGGGGACTGGTGAGCGGGTGGTCGTCTCACGTTTTACTTCTTACGTCTTACCGCTTTTAAGGAGTCTGCATCATGGCAGAACCGCTTTTGGAGACATCGACCGAGACAATGTCTCCAAAAATTATCCAGGAGCAAGATGACGCGGCAGAAGAGGTGCATGCATTTATGGGGTCTTTGCGACCCTTTTGGGGACGCGCATTGCTCTATATTGTCTTGCTGTTTGTAGGTATTGCCATTATCTGGGCGTGGTGGAGTAAGGTAGATGTGGTAGCATCAGCCCCTTTTCGGTTGGTGCCTTTGGGACAGGTGAAGACGATGCAGGCGCAGCGAGGTGGTGAGATTGAGTTGATTGGTGTTAAGGAAGGAGATCATGTCGAGAAAGGCCAGGTATTGTTCAAGCTCAAATCGTGGGAGACCTGGGGAGATTTGCGGGAATGGGAACAGGCAAATATGGTTTTTCAAAAGGCAGAGTACGATTTCAAGACGGTGTTGCCTCAAAGGGCGAGGTTGAATCGAGAGACGATAGGGGCATTGGAACAACGTCTTTCCGTTTTGCAGCGGTTTATGGAGGCACATCAGAATGCGCTGGAAGATTATCAAAGCGATGTGGGCGGTGTTGAGGGATCGAAAACCAAAACATCTGATGCGGGGTTGCAAGCGCAGATCGGGTTTCGTCAGGCTGAAATTGACCTTATGAAAGGAGAGTTTTTACAGCAAAAGACGCTGTTTGAGCGCGAATTGATCAGCCGGGCAGATATGAATCGCGCGCGCGTGCAGTATTTGAGTGCTCTCTCCGCGCTTCCATCGCGCATGTCGGAGATATACAAGAATGAAATGGCTGTGGCTGATCTCAAGCGTCAAATCACAGAAGCGCGTATTGCACACGAGCGCGAGGCATCGCAGATGCGACACGCTTATGAAACCGCACACTTGCGATTGGAACAGGCGCGCAAGCGCATTGATCGCACCCTCGAAGCCGAGTCGGATTTGATTCTGGCTTCTGTATCGGGCATTGTAACACAGGTGATGGTGAATGCAGTTGGACAGGTGATCAGTAAGGGGCAACCTTTGGTTGCACTGGCACCGGCCTCAGCGCCGATGGTTGCAGAAGTGATGGTGTTGAATAAAGATGTGGGCTTGCTCAAACCCGGGCAATTGGTCAAGCTGAAATACGATGCGTATGCCTTTCAGGATTTTGGTATCAAACGCGGATGGCTTACATCCATCTCGCCCGATGCGGTGATTGATGAACGTATTGGACCGATATTTAAGTGTGTTGTCGAACTGGAAGAAAATACGATGCGTGTGAAAGGATATGACAAGCCTCTGATGTTTGGTATGAAGGGCACGGCTGAGATGATGACAGATCGGCAATCGGTTTTGCTGATGTTGCTGAGTCCCTTGCGACAGCTTTACGAGTCGGCGAAGTACGATGTGCAGGAGGGTGCGTTGTGATGTCAGAAGTACTAATTCAGGTCAATGATGCCGAGGTGTTATTGAGCCAGATCGTGCGGCAGATGGGTGTTGCTGATAATCTGCGTTTTTTTAATGAATTTGCGCGCAGGGAATTGATACGGCAACTCGCCCGGCGTGAGGGTGTTTGTGCAGCGCGTGAAGATATTCAGCGCAAGGTAGATGAATGGCGGTATCAACATCGCCTGGAACGGGTGGAAGATACAGAGGCCTATCTCGCAAAGCGAGGTATTACGCTTCAGGATGTGACAGAAGATGCCGAGGTGAGGCAACTGGAGTATTTGCTGTCTGAGAAGATTGCTGGGGGACAGGTCAAATCCTATTTCGCTCAACACACACTGGCTTTTGATGAGGCGGAGATTTGCTGGATTTTTCACACGGATAAGGGTGTGATTGACGAGGTTGATTTGCAGATTCGAGACGATGGTGCAGATTTTTACGCGATGGCGCGTCGGTTTTCTCAAGATGCACGCACGCGATCAGGTAGTGGCTTTTTAGGCCGTGTGCGGCGCAAGCAGTTGCCAAAGGGGATTGCTGCGCGCGTTTTTGCCGTGTCACCAGGTGAAATTTTGGGTCCGGAAAAAGTATCGAAAGGCTTTGCGCTGTACCTGGTGCAAGAACGCTACCCGGCAACACTAAGTGAACGAACAAAAAAGGAGATCCGCAAACACCTGTTTAATCAGTGGTTGCAACGCGAAGTGCAGCGGGCAGATATACGGTATCCGATTTGGCAGACGGAAATTAAAAAATAGGTTCTTGTAAAAAGTTAAAAAGTCAAAAGGACAGGTCCGCACTAAGGCATCACAGCTTCTTTCCCCTGGTATTCTCGGATCCAGCCTTTTAATGGCACGTCCTCTTCTGTTGGGGATGTGTAGCCGTGAATGCCAGAAGGGGAATGCCGGCACATTTGCTTTCGGATTGGACTTAGTTCCTCCCAGAAATTTTCCACATTGCAGTCGCCGCGCGCTTGAAGCCAGCGATAAGCGTATCCGTAGAAGATCACCTTGCGGGGTTGCGTCCAATAATTTGCACTCGCCGAATGCCACAACCGCCGGTCAAAAATAACGGCTGATCCCCGGGGAGCGAGGACGGGTATGGCGCCTTTTACCATCTGATTGCGATTTCCGTTCGGCCAAATCATCTTGTCTTTTAACTGGCTTCCCGGTATGACGTGAAAGTTGCCGCGTCCCGGTTCGCTTGTATCCGATAGAAAGTAGGCCACTTTGACCGATAAGCGCGGCCTTGGGCTTGTCTCCATCTCTTGATTCACGCGCCCGGTATCTTGATGCCAGCCGATTCCCAAACCGCGTTTGCTATCCGGTGGTTCGGGAGGCGTGACGTCCATGTGTGCCAGATAGATTTGAATATTCCATCCCAAAATCCCCCAGACTTTTGGAAATGTGGTGTAGTGATCTATCAGGTCAATAAATACCTGATCCCGCCCTATGAAGTCGAGTTCGTGAACACGCTTATGTGGTTCGATTTTTTGCTTTTCGCGTTCTACGGCATTGACGCGGTCAACCGCTCTGGTCAATTGTCTTCTTTTTGCGTCGCTCAGCGCGTTTTCAATGATCAGATAACCCCGATCTTCAAATTCGAGCCGTTCGTCTTCGGTCAGGCAATGATTTAGCCAGCGTCTGTTCATGGCGTATCTCCTATTTAAGAAAAGAGTTTGGCCTTCCTTTTTTTGCGATCCAGAATATAGAATTTGATAAGCCCTATCCCGCCGATCAGACCACAGGGGATTACAATGAAGCGGTACATTGAGACCTCGTCATACCGAAGCGATGCACCGGTCGCGCCCATTGTCGCTATGACAAATGATATGTGAATGAGTTTTTGAGATAGGTTTTTATTGACAAAGGTAGAGATCAGAATCAACGCGAGCGCGGTGTGGAAAATGACAAATCCCGTATATCCGTTTCGCACGGCGAGGTCGAATTGCCAGTCATAGCGATAAATCCACACCATGAGCACATGTACCAGAATGATGAGTGCAATAGCGCGCCACAGCGCGGTCGGATGTTGTCCCCGCAGGGTGAGTACGACCACTGTGGTTAAGCCCACATATCCTGTGATCGCCAATAAAAATGTGATGAAAATTTCCGTTGTTCCCGTTCCTACCATCGAAACTATTCTCCTTTTTTTGAGATGCAATATATGGCATGATATTCTGAGAACAAGAGTGTTTCACGGGGCAGTGCATGTGTGCATTTGAAGGGCATCATGCAAAACGGGTTACGACATATTGTCATAACCCGTTGTTTTTTTTGGAGCCGCCCAGCGGACTCGAACCGCTGACCGCCTGATTACAAATCAGGTGCTCTACCAGCTGAGCTAGGGCGGCTGGTCCGTCAAAGATATACAAGTGAATGTTTTTTTGCAACCTCAAACCTGCTGAGAGAGCGGATAGCTATGGCTAAAAAAACGATGTTTTGTGTTTTTGCTCGCGTTCGTAGCGTTCGATGCCCAGTTGAATGAGGCGATCAATCAATTCCGGATAAGAAATGCCACTGGCTTCCCACAGCTTGGGATACATACTGATCCGCGTAAAGCCGGGAATGGTATTGATTTCATTTACAACAAAGGTGCCGTCATTTTTGAGAAAGAAATCCGCGCGTGCCATGCCCTCACAGCACAGGACTTGAAATGTGCGAATGGCAAGGGTCTGCACCCGTTTTATAGCTTCTTCGGATAAATTGGCGGGGATGTGTAAGATCGCGCCTTTTTCATCCAGATATTTTGCTTCGTAAGAATAAAACTCGTGCTGTGGCAAGATTTCGCCGGGGATTGAAACAATGGGTGTTTCGTTGCCCAATACCGAACATTCGATTTCTCGCCCCTCGACAAAAGCCTCGATCAGGACTTTTTTGTCGTAGCGGAATGCTTCTTTCAGCGCGGGGATTAGCGCGCTTTTGTGGTGTACCTTACTCACGCCGACCGATGAACCCAAATTTGCTGGCTTTACAAATAGGGGCAATCCCAGTTCTGAAATCACATCATCTACATCCAGATTGTCCAACTGGAATTGATGTACTGTTCGCCACGCGGCAACGGGAATATTTGCATCGCGCAATAAGCGTTTCATCACGTCTTTGTCCATTCCCACAGCCGAGCCGAGTACATCGGCACCTACATAGGGGACATCGGCCAATCTCAAAAATCCCTGTACTGTACCGTCTTCTCCCAGCGGACCGTGCAAGACGGGAAAGACCACATCGACCGAGTCGGACGCAGACTGCCCCACGAGTTCACCGCGCCCCTCTGGCATCAACGTAATCAGTGCGTTTTGATCTGCGTCAGAGAGTCCCTCCGTATTGGCTTCGGGCAATAGTTGTTCGGCTTCGTTTAAGAACCATTGGCCCGATTTGTCGATTCCTATTGGGACGACTTCGTATTTGGTCTTGTCAATCGCGTCAATGATGTTGCGCGCAGATTGTAGTGATACTTCGTGCTCTGCTGATTTTCCACCAAATAGTATTCCCACGCGGGTCTTTTTCATTTTTCTCTCTGCTTTTTTTTTCGTCGCCACCACCAGAATCCGAGTATGCCCACAACCATTAAAATTGCCAGTATGCGATTATAAGTTTTCAGTACAGCGACTACGATTTGCCAGTTTTCGCCGACCGTAAAGCCAAAGTAGATCAGCAGACTATTCCACAATAATGTGCCAAATAACACGTAAAGCGTCATGCGCAGGGGGTGCATCTGGCTGATGCCAGCCACAATACCGACAAATATCCGCACAGCGGGCAAAAAGCGGTTGAAAATGACGATTTTGTCGCCATAGCGATTGAACCATGTTTCGGTGCGGTGCAGGTTTTCTTCATTCAAGAACTTTATATTCAACCGCAAGAAGAACGATCGCCCTTTTACAAATGCGATGGCGTAAAGGAGCAAACAGCCCACTGCGCTGCCTATCCACATTGCAAAATACGCAGGCCAGACAGCGATTATTCCAATGCCGGCCAAATATGCGCCGAATACAATCAGGGTATCACCGGGAATGATAGGTACTATGTTCTCTAAAAAAGCACCCAGAAACAAAAAAAAGTAAATCCACTCTGGTGGTTGGTCTCTCAAATAGGCGAGAAAAGAATTCCAGAGTTCAGTAAAGTAAGGAAAAAAAGAATTCCAGAGTTCAGTAAAGTACTCCAATTTGTATCCTTTGGATGTGACACAGGAGGCGATTACATTTTTGAATAAACTGCACAATAAGTCAATAACTTTTTATTAACGCTACCGCCTGTGCTGCTATGCCTTCTTCGCGTCCGATAAAACCCATGTATTCGGTTGTGGTTGCTTTTACCGATATGAGGTCAACCGACACTTCCAATGCGCGTGCTATGTTTTCGCGCATTTGTTCAATATACGGCGATAGTTTTGGGCGTTGCGCCATCACGGTTGCATCCACATTGAGCACCTGCGCGTGTGATTCTTTCAGGATGTGAGTCACGTGCGCCAGCAATGTGAGACTCGATATATCTTTGTACGCGGCGTCTGTATCGGGAAAGAGTTGACCAATGTCGCCGGCACCCAGTGCGCCCAACAGGGCATCGATGACGACATGGGTCAATACATCTGCATCTGAGTGACCCTGTAGCCCTTTTTCGTGGGGAATGTGTACGCCACCCAAAATTAGCGCACGGTCCTCCGCGAGTTGATGCGCGTCATAGCCCTGACCAATTCGCAATGTCGGTGTCACTTCGCCTCGTTGTTCTAAAATGTGCAAACCCATGTCGAGGTCTTCTATCGATGTAATTTTGATATTGTCCGCTCGCCCGGGCACAATGGTTACTGCTTCGCCCAAACGCTCTACCAGAGCCGTATCATCTGTGCCCAGATATCCCGATTCGCGTGCGGCACGATGGGCGCGGAAGATCACGTCGCGGCGAAATGCCTGGGGTGTTTGCACGGCTCGCAATGTCGATCTG
This sequence comes from Gemmatimonadota bacterium, assembly GCA_009838845.1. NCBI lineage: Bacteria > Pseudomonadati > Gemmatimonadota > Gemmatimonadota bacterium. The sequence goes on from VXRD01000121.1 coordinate 6,426, forward strand.
TCCAGAGTTTTTGCGACTTGATCGCCCTGCACGCGTTTTATTGTATCTGTTACTGGTGTACCCAAAACAGCGGCGCCGTGTTCAGTTGCTGCCAGGACTACGGCATTGATCTCTTCGGGTGTTACATAAGCTCGCGCGCCATCGTGGATAGCAACTACGTCGGCATCTTGCGGGATCGCGTGTAGGCCGCAGGCCACAGAATCCTGTCGTTCTGCACCGCCAGCGATCACTTCGACGACTTTGGAAAATTTTTTCTTTCCGAATTGTTCTCGACAAGTATCGATGTCCTCACGCCCCACGACCAGCACAACGCGGTCAATGCGGTCTGCGCGTTCAAATGCGGTCAATGTCCAGGCCAATACGGGACGTCCGGCAAGGTCGAGAAATTGCTTGGGAATATGCGTGCCCATTCGTTTTCCCGATCCAGCAGCGAGAATGATGGCGTAGTTCATGATAAGCTTTCAGATTTTTGCGCTCATATGTTATACTGGTCCTGTTCCCGTTTGGCCCAGTCGGCGTTGACAAACATGTTCAGGCCGGGATCGGCGTATATGCCGTCTATTTTGTCGCCGTCGTGCTGTCGCAAGAAGTCGATGTCGATCTCTACGCCCCAGCCCGGGCCACCGGGCAATTCGAAATGACCATCTACGACTTCGGGGTACGGCGTTCCCGCGCGTTTGACGTGCTCATCTGCAAAATCATTAAAGTGTTCGAGCACTTTGCCATTGCGGAGGGTTGCCATCAAGTGAAGGGTCGCAACTGTGGTGATAATTCCGCCGACATTGTGTGGCGCAACCATCACGTTGTAGGTTTCAGCCGTGGAGGCGATTTTCTTGGTTTCCAGCAGGCCGCCACACTGGTTCAGATCCGGCTGGATGATATCCACGACCCGCATGGGAAATAGGTCTCTAAATTCCGCGGCTTTGTAAAGCCGTTCTCCGGTCGCAATTGGGATGGATGTATGTTGCGCTACTTTGGTCAATGCGCCCAGGTCTTCCGGACGCGTCGGTTCTTCAATCCATCCCGGACGCAGGTGTTCAATTGCTTTGGCGATTTCGATGGCTTGATGGGACGCGAACCGACCGTGCATTTCCACAAATATCTGTACGCGGTCACCCACGACGGAATGCACGGCTTCGATCAATTCAACGGATTTGAAAAATTCGTCGCGCGTCAGTTCCAGGTTGCCATTACCAAATGGATCAAATTTTAGACCGATATATCCGCGGTCGATCACTTTTTGAGCTGCTTTGGCAAATTCTTCTGGCGAACGCTCCACTGTGTACCAGCCATTTGCATAAGCGGGTACGCGTTCAATGGTTTTGCCGCCGATGAGATTGTACACGGGCTGATTGGTCAATTTGCCAATGCAATCCCAGCACGCCATCTCTACGAGTGCCAGCCCCGTCATCACAACTTCACCTGGCACACCAAAATCGTGGAGTGTGAATCGACAATATAGGTCCTCTATATCGTACACATTGTGCCCGATAAAATGTCGTCTGGTATCTTTCAGAAACTCCAGCACGGTATGTGTTTTGCCCAGGACGCGTGCTTCCCCAACTCCGCGCGTGCCGTCTTCCAATTCGATAAATACATACGTCAAATTGCGCCAGGGCGTTCCCAGCACATAAGTTTCGTAATTTTTGATTTTCAAAGGGTACTCCTTTTTCGCTATAATATCATCATTGCATCGCCATAACTGTAAAACCGATAGGCTTCGCGCACGGCTTCCCGATATGCTCGCATCGCAAAATCGCGCCCCATGAATGCGGCGATGAGCATGAGTAAAGTAGATTCTGGCAGATGGAAATTTGTGATTAGACCATCTACCAATCGAAAATTGTAGGGTGGATAGATAAAGATATGCGTCCAGTCCGAGCCGGATTTTAGTTGCCAATTTGATCCGATTTTTACTGCTGCGGACTCGAGTGTTCGCACCGATGTCGTTCCCACTGCGATGACGCGCCCGCCATTTGCCCGGCATCGATTGACGGTTTCTGCCGCGCTTTCATCAATTTTCCAAAATTCCGCACCCATTTTGTGATCGCGCACATCGTCTGCTTTCACTGGTTTGAATGTGCCGGGTCCTACATGTAGCAGGATTCGCGCTAAACTTATGCCCAATGCTTCAATTTTTGCCAACAGAACGGGGGTAAAATGAAGCCCCGCAGTGGGAGCAGCGACAGACCCGCGCACGCGCGCATAGACCGTCTGATACCGCTCTTTGTCAGAGGCGCAATCTTCCCGCCGAATATAGGGCGGCAATGGTACATGGCCATGTGTTTTTAGGAGTTCATCCAGCGATCCTTTGCCCTCAAACCGCACGCGGCGGTTGCCCGAATCGAGTACGTCTTCGACCGTGGCAATCAGGTCAGATCCTTCAAAAGCAATTTCAGCCCCAATTCGCAATCGCCGTCCAGGCCGCGCCATTACTTCCCAGCTATCGCCATTGGGATGCAGGAGCAAAAGTTCTACTGCACCTCGAGTGATTGGCCGGTATCCTTTTAGACGCGCGGGAAATACCCGCGTTTCGTTCAATACCAGACAATCGCCTGCGCGCAAAAAGTTGGGCAGTTCTCGAAATGTTCGATGTACAATCTCGCGGTGCGTGCGATTTGCTACCATCAAACGCGATCCATCGCGCTCAGCCGTTGGGTATTGTGCGATCAGGTGATTGGGTAATTCGTAATAAAAATCAGAACGTTTCACTGGATGAATTTTAAAAAAGTGAGAATATGGCAATCGTATCACTCAAAGAGCGATGGAAAGTGACGATGGGGTTCTGCTGGCTCTCTGAAGAGTATCTGCTGGCGCGGTGTCAGTTCTGTGTTGGTTGGCGGTTGGACGCGATTGGGTCTCCAGGCTGTGTGCGCTACGCAATATTTGTAAAGGAGAGAGCGGCGTTCGTGCTTGCTGTACCAGGCCGATGTCCCGTGCGTTAGAGCTTCGGAAAATAAAATAGCGGAGCCAGCAGGTGCATGTGGAATGATTATAAGGGGCGATTTTTCGGGGGCATCGAATATCTTTTGGGGTAATCGGTAGTTGCTTTTGTGGCTACCGGGAATGCAGCAGAATCCCCCGTGGTCTGGCCCTGCGTCTGTGAGGCTCCACGCTACAACCATGAATCCGTCGGTGATCTCGTGTTTGGGAAAATTAAAGTATTTGCCCGGCATCGATCCAGAAATGGGTGACATGGCGCCGTAGTCGGCGTGCAGACGCCCTCTTCCCATGCCCGCTTTCATGTACATGCCATAGAGGCGGTCAAGGCGAAAGCAGTCGCCCAATCGGAAGCGCAATATAGACATAATTTGAGGGTGATCAAGGAGGTCGCAAAAGGGTTTTCCCCATTGCAGAAAGCCCGGCCCGTCTGGCGCGCTGCCAAATCGCTGCGTTTCGCCCGGTGGGGGCAGTTTTTGTCGGTCAAATAGTTCATTGAGTGTTGCTACTTCGTCTGCGGTTAAGACGTTTTCAACGACGAGATAGCCCTGCAAGTCGAGCAGGTATTGTTGTGTTTCAAGGTCCTCCATAATATCCTCCTGTTGTTTTTAAATGATGTGGTGTAATGTCCTGGGGGATGATATTGATTGGACTATATTAGATTTCGACTTTGGACGCAAGGAGAAAGACCAGCAAATGGTCAGTTGCAAAATCAGGTAGGTGGTATTATATTTTGCTGTGTCTTATTATTTTACGCAAAGAAACGGTGTGTATCACGCCGTTTCTTTTTTTCCAAATAACAGGAGTGTGCTATGGCAGTTAAAACGTGTCTTATGGTGGGCGGTGGTGGTATGGCAGGGGGCTGGATCAATCGCATGACGCAAAAATTTGGAGATCGCATCAAAATTATCGGTCTCGTCGATGTCAATCGGGATGTGCTGGATCGTCAGGCGCAGACACTTGGTCTGTCTAAAGATCAACTTTTTACTTCACACGAAGATGCTGTGTCCGCTGTCAATGCCGATTTTTGTGGTGTGGCAACACCGCCGCCGTTTCACGCGCCGGCAACAGTTGCCGCGCTTGAGGCGGGCATGCCCGTGATATCTGAGAAGCCGATTGCAGATACGCTCGATGCGGCTAAAGACATGGTTCGCGCTGCCCAAAAGACGGGCTTGCCCTGCGCCATTATTCAAAATTATCGCTATGCCCGAAATAAGCAGGAACTCGTTCGAATTCGCGATGAGGGACGCCTCGGTCGGCTGCAGCATATTGTTGGACGATATGCTTGCGATTACCGAGAATTTGAGTCGTGGGGCAAAGCCTGGCGGCATACGATGGAATTTGGTCTTCTCTTTGAAGGCTCGGTGCATCATTTTGACATGCTGCGTTTTCTTTCAGGTGGCGATCCCGATACGCTTATGGGATTTGGCTGGAATCCCGAATGGTCGAGTTTTGATCACCATTCGAGCGGGATGTATCTCGTGAATATGGACAATGGTACGCATGCGTTTTACGAGGGTAATAGCTCAGCGGCGGGTATTACCAACTGCTGGCATCGGGAACACTACCGCGCTGAATTTGAAGAGGGGACGGTCGAGATTGCCGAGGGTGCTACTGTGACTATTCACCGCGTTGGGCAAGAGCCAGAAGTTTATGAAGCGCCTGAAATTGAATGGGAAGGTCACGATCATCTTTTCGATGAGTTTCTCGACTGGCTCGATGGGGGGCCGCCTTCCGAGACGCGCATTGAAAAAAATATTATTTCGTATGCTATGGTCATCGCCGCAATGGAGACGACGCTGGATGGACAGCCGAAGAAAATCGCAGATTATGTTTCGGATCTCGATTTGTAGCCATAGATCAACTTACCAAATCGCAAAAAAGCCCCCGTAACACTGTTGCGGGGGCTTTGAATTGGTCGTTTTTCGCCTATTAGCAACACCCTGTGCTCGACAAGATGCCTCTGATATATCCGAGCGTGAATGCGAGGTCACGGTCGATACCTTCAGGCGTTTTGGAGCCGACGCATTCTACGTAGAGTGGACCTGTGAATCCCCCGCCGATTAGTCCGGATAAGATGCGGTGAAAATCGACTTCACCATCTCCTGCTGTGGTCTGTACATTGGGGTTGTTCTCAGAGTCCAATGCACAATCTTTTACAATCGCTGTTGAGGTGTATTTTGCAATATCATCCACTTCCTGCTCTGGGCGCACTTCGCCGCGCGTGTAGTGAATGATGTTGCCCGGGTCGTAGCTTACCGCAAATGCGGGGTGATTGACCTGGTGATACAGATCGATCAATTCTTTTGCTGTCAGGCTGATACCCCCATGAGGCTTGAGGGAGATGCCCAGATCTAAGGTATCCGCGTGTTCGGCTGCACGGCGCATGACTTCGGGATAGATGCCGTAATATTCTTTTTTTCCCGTTCCCAATTCCAATATCCACTTTGCGCCGAGTTCGGCGGCGTTATCCAATAATTGTTTATACGCATCTGCTGCACCATCCACACCGTGCTCCAACAGCGCTCTGCCGAGCAACATGGATGGATTGACGCCCGCCTGGGTAGCGGCTTTTTTGGCGGCTGCGATTTGCGCGGCACTGCTTTCATTATTTACGGGTATAACCCCATCGTGTGCAAATACAGCTACGTCTGTATATCCAGCGCTTGCGATGTGTTCACACGCCTCTGCAAATGACAGGGCGTTGAGAGGTCGCGTTGTGCTGCCAATGACCAGTTCCATCATTTACTCCTTCCTCGTTTTATCCGGATTGTTTACCCGTGGTTGTTAAGGTCTTTCCCGCAATGCGGGCATTTATTTTCGCGATGAGATTCCTGCATGGCTTCGACAAAGCCAGAACTCAAGATGCCGGCGGGTAAGGCAAACATCCCAACGCCCAGTACGGCAATTATTGCCCCCAGGAATTTGCCCAATGACGTTATGGGAAAGACATCGCCATAGCCCACGGTTGTCAGGGTTACTATTCCCCACCACATGGTTGTTGGAATACTCGAAAAGGCTTCGGGTTGTGCATAGTGTTCGACAAAATACATCAGGCTGGATACGATGACTAATAAGAGCGTCAATGCAAATGCTACGATATAAAGTTCATGGCGTTTTTGCCATATTACCCGGCCAAACATTTGCATTGAATGCGAATAGCGGCCCACTTTGAGCAGGCGAAATAATCGCAACAAGCGCAGGGGCAGCGTATATTCGGGCGGTATTGTGACGAGTAAAAAGACATAATAGGGAAATATGGCGATGAAATCAATCAGTGCCAGAGGCGTCAGCATAAATGCCAACCGCCCAGTCAGGGAGCGCGCAAATTTTTTATCTGCGGTACAACACCAGATACGCAGCAGGTATTCAACGGTGAAGATCAGCACGCATATAGTTTCAAAAAGCTCGATAAACTCGCCATAAGTCTCATTAATTCCCTCGACGGTTTCGAGTATGACCATTGTCACATTCAGGACGATGAGGGTGATTATAAAAAGATCAACTATGCGGCTCAGCAGATCACCTTCTTCGGCTTTTTCCAGGATTGCGTACAAGTGTGTTTTTGCGGTCATCGCGTTTACCTCCCGCTCCAAAATAGAATTGTTTTGTGATCTTTACAAGTGAATATTAAGAGGTGAGATGTAAGACGTAAGAGGTGAAGGTCGCAGTCCCCAGTCCCCTGGGGTGGATTGTGGGGCGAGGCTCATCAAAGGAGTTTTATTTGTCTGATCTTTTAAAAAATCCAATTGTCCGGGTTATTTTTGCGCTTATTTTTGCGGTGGTTCTGGTGAGCGTTTTGCCGGGGAACCGGGAGCGCGTTTTACACGAGCAACTGTTGACTGCGATTCCCAAATTGGCGGAACAGTTCGGCGATCATCAGTGGATGCTATCGCCAGATGCGGATCGCGTGTTGCAGAAGGCTTTTGCCGAAGCACAAGGTCGTCGGCCTGATGCGTCTTCTGAAGGTATAGAAATTGTATTTCGCGGCGTGGCAATCTCCGAGGGTTATCACCTCGTTGCTGTGCGCGGTTCTGATGAACGAGGAGAAGTTTTGTCGCCTGTTACGGCGTGGAGTCTTTTTCCACCTGTTGCTGCGATTCTGGTGGCTATTATCAGCGGGCGTCTTATTCTGGGGCTTTCGCTTTCTATTCTCGCGGGGGGATTTCTCGCGTCGCTGGGTGAACCCCTTTATTATTTGCCGGTTGTTGCGCTGCAAAAATCCCTGATTGGCTATGTTTGGACGCCTTTGGAAAGTTCGTTTCAGCTCTATATTCTCGCGTTTACTGCAGGGCTTATCGGTATGGTGCGCGTTACCACGCTTTCGGGTGGCAATCGCGGTATTGCCAATGTGCTTTCCCGACGTGCCGAGGGCGCGCGTTCAACGCGGTTGGCGGCATTTTTTATGGGGCTTGCTATCTTTTTTGACGATTATGCAAATTCTATTGTGGTGGGTTCTACTTTGCGCCCGATAGCGGACCGATTCAGGGTGTCGCGGGAAAAACTCGCGTATATTGTCGATTCAACTGCCGCCCCTATCGCGGGTATTGCGATTATCAGTACGTGGATTGGATACGAAGTTAGCCTTTTTCAGGATTTAATGACGGATCTCAAGACCGGGTTGTCGGGATACCAGCTTTTTTTTAATGCTCTGCCTTTGCGTTTCTATTGTTTGCTTACGCTTACTTTTGTGTTGCTTTCTGCTTATCTGCGCCGCGATTACGGGCCTATGCTCGCCGCAGAACGCCGCGCACAAACAACGGGTCAGGTGATGCGCCCTGGCGCGACGCCAATGACCGGACGAGCACAGGACGAAATTGGTCCTGTTGAGGGCGTCCGTCCCGTGTGGTGGGCGGCTATTTTGCCCGTAATTCTCGTTATTGTGTGCGTCATTGGGGGGATGGCTTTTGATACTTGGGATCACGAGAGGGTTCTCGCTGCGCGGCGGGATTATGGCTTGATGAGTAGCGCGTTTTGGAGTGCGTGTTTTTCAAATGCCAATACTGCGCAGGTTCTTTTTGTGGCGGCAATGCTCGGTTCTGCACTCGCGATTGCGATAGCTATTACGCGCAGGCAGGTTGAGACGGGTGCGCGGGTTATTTCTGTGGGGGATGCTGTTTCGACATGGGCGCGCGGTATTGTCGGCGTGTGGTATGCGATTGTTATTCTGATTCTCGCATGGGCGATCAAAGAGGTCTGTGCAGATGCGGGTACGTCAACTTATCTCACCGCGGCACTTTCTCCGCTTATTTCTCCGGGGCTGCTGCCTTTGCTGATTTTTCTGCTCGCTGCTCTTGTTGCATTTTCAATTGGCACGTCCTGGACGACGATGGCGATTCTCATTCCTACAGTTGTTCCGCTCGCACATGCGGTGGGGGGGCTACCACTGACGATACTGGCAGCCGCGGCTGTGCTTGATGGGGCGATTTTTGGCGATCATTGCTCGCCTATTAGCGATACTACGGTGATGGCGAGTATCGCGTCGTCGTGTGACCACCTTGATCACGTTAAAACACAACTTCCCTACGCGCTCACGACGATGAGTGTCGCGGGTATTTTTGGCTATTTGGGGACGGCGCTGATTTATCCAGGGTGGATTGGTCTCGTTCTGGGCCTGATTACCATTCCAATAATTCTTCTCGCTATAGGCAAAAATCCGGATGGATAGCGGTTAGTTCGTCCAGACTCTGCCAGTTTTATCTTTGCGCTCTATTGTTTTCTTGACTTCTATTTTTGAGTGATACATGCATGCCTTGTCATATATTGAGGATTTGAGATTTTAACGGAGGTGGCTATGACGATTCAGGAGCAGTTGCACTACGAGCAGGTCAATGATGAATCGCTGAGTTTTCTCAAAGCGATTGGCGTTGACTATCTGACGATCAATCCGTCGATGGATATGCGCGATGGCAAGGACCGCCGCGCGTACTGGGAAGATATGCGAGATAGAGCTGCCGATCACGGCCTGGTTTTGAGGAATGCCGCCAGCTATGGTTGGGATGAATTTACTCTGGGATTGGAAGACCGGGATGAAAAAATTGATGCCTGGTGTATGTTTATCCGCAATTTGGGTGAGGCAGGTATTCCCACTCTGGGATACAATTTTAAGCCGATTGGCAATTTTCGCACAGAGTCGGCGACGGGTCGCGGCGGCGTCAAATACAGCACGTTTGATTACGACGAATGGGCGAGCGAGCGCGTGTATGTGCCCGACAAAGTAATTTCAGAAGCCGGCATGTGGGAAAATATCGAATACTTTTTGAAGCGCGTAATACCCGTGGCCGAGGAATACGGCGTGAGGATGGCATTGCATCCGGATGATCCGCCCATTCCCGAACCGATGGGCGGAGCCGCGCGTATTGTATCGACATTGGAGCAATATCATCGCATCTTTGACCTTGCTCCCAGTTCGTGTAATGCCATGCTATTTTGTCAGGGGTGCGTGGCTGAAATGGGCGAAGATGTTTGCGAAGCGATCCGCGATATTGGCGGTCGGGACAAAATTGTGTATGTGCATTTTCGAGATATTCAAGGTACGCCGAGAAGTTTTCGAGAGGTGTTTATCGATGAGGGGCAAAACGATATGCACCAGGCGATGCAGACCTACAAGGACGTGGGGTTTAACGGTCCGTTTATGATGGACCACACCCCCAGGTTCTGGCAATCGGGTACTGAGTGGGCAGGGCGCGCATTTGCCGTGGGGTACATGCGCGCATTGATTCAGGTGGTTTATTGAGGACGGTGAGACGCTTTTAAAAGGAGAGCAATATGGGCAAGAAGACGGCAAGTTCTCAGAAGGTTGTCAAGGTTGCCATGATCGGTGCGGGGGGGCGGTCGCGCAGTGTACACTATCCCTCGCTGAACGATATGGACGATGTCAAAATGGTGGCCGTATGCGAGTTGAATGAAGTGCGTATGATTGAGGTGGCGGGGGAGTACGATATTCCAGCGCGATACACCAATTATGTGACGATGATCGAACGGGAAAAACCCGATGTGGTGTATGCGATTATGCCACCGCATCACATATACGATCTGGCGGCAAATATTATGGAGATGGGCGTTAATATTATCATTGAAAAACCGCCTTCAGTGACGACCGAACAGGCTAAGCAGATGGCGTTGTTAGCGAAAAAGAACAATGTGATTACGGGCGTGACATTCCAGAGGCGGTTTGCGCCAGTGATCCGCACGGGAAAAGAAATATGTGAAAAGAATGGGCCAGTGCACAGTGCGGCGTCGTATTTTTTGAAAAACGAAGTGGGTGGACAACCCATTTACAAGGGGGCGCTGGAAAAACTGACCTGCGATGGTATTCACGCGGTGGATACGCTGCGATATTTGTGTGGTGGAGAAGTAGAAGCCGTGGCGAGCGATGTGCGGCGATTGGATGCCACGTTTAGAAATATGCACACGGCGCTGGTGAAGTTTGCGTCTGGCGCGACAGGTGTGCTACAAAATTGTTATATGATGGGACGGCGGATGTTCACGGTGGAAGTGCATTCGACGGGTATTTCGATGTTTGGCGATCCCGAAGAGGGCGGGCAGGTATTTGCCGATGGCAAAGTCGAACCCGTAAGGTCGCTTGATCCATGGATACTGAGCGAAAGCGAGCAGCCACATGTCGCTTTTGGGGCTTATGCCATTAATCGCCATTTTATCGATTGCGTAAAAACAGGCCAACAACCCGAAACAAATTTTGAAGATGCGGCAAAATCTATGGAATTGGTTGATGCGATTTACGATTCACAAATCGGATGAGATGTAATTATTAAGGAAAAGGCGGGATGTATCGCATCCCGCCCTTTTTGTTTTTTAAGCCGATATTTGTTTGTGCGATTTCTCAAAGCCCCAAGTCATCGGAAATATCATTCATCGCATCGCGTACAAAAGCGATATGATCGTCTAATTCTATGCCGAGTTCTTCGGCGCCGGTTAGAATGTCTTCCCGTGAGACATTTCGGGCAAAGCCTTTTTGTTTTATTTTTTTAAGCACTGAAGAGACTTTGAGATCTGCGAGTTTTTTGGTGGGTTGCATCAGAGTTACAGCCACGATGAATCCAGTCAATTCATCTACTGCAAAGAGGGCTTTATCGAGCAGGCTTTCTCTGGGCACTCCCAGATAGGGCGCGTGTGCTTTAATCGCATGGATCATTGCTTCTGGATATCCATTTTCCTCGAGTATTGCCACGCCAAACATGGGGTGTTCTTCGGGCGTCGGATGTTTTTCATAGTCAAAATCGTGTAGCAATCCGGTAATGCCCCACAAGTTCTCATCTCGACCAAATTTTCGCGCATAAGCACGCATCGCAGCTTCTACTGCGAGCATGTGTTTGATGAGATTGATGTTTTCCGTATGCTCGGTCAGCAATGTAAAGGCATCATCGCGGTTGAGTGACATGGGAATTTCCTGGTGATAGTTTTACAACAGATGTCCATTTCCACGTGTCCGGCGCTTTACTTCGCGCAGGGTGGCGAGTGACTTTTCGAGCGCATTGGACACAGTTTTGAGGCGTTCATTGGGTGAGGTGCTTTCCAGAAGTGCTTGCTGTTCATCGAGGGATAAGGTGAGGTTTGATGCGAGGATGTATGAAAGTGTACCCAGTTCCAGAGTGGGTATTTGGGGCGATATCCAGCCCGATGAGAGCTTCATGGCTTCGGAATAGAGTTTTTTGGCGCGGTTTCCCAAAGCGATGTCAAAAGCTTCGTCGTCGTCTTCTACGTCTTCCACAAAGCCCGATATATACGGATGGATATCGTATTGCTGGATAACGCGAAAGCGTCGCGTTCCTTCAATTAAGATGTTCATTCGGCCATCGGGAAATCGATTGAGCAGGCCGACAACACGCGCCGCGCATCCGATGTCGTTAAAATCGTCGTCTGTGCCCCATACAAGACCAAATTCGGTGTCGTTGTCAAGGCATTCACCAATCATTTGCTTGTATCGCTCTTCAAAGATATGCAAGGGAACACGCCGGTGTGGTAGCAGCACCATGTCGAGGGGAAAGAGGGGAAGTTCCATTGGATCAGGAGGCGGGTTTTTGATCGCTGTTTAAGAGAATATCGAGCAATTTTTGGGTGGCGATTGACAAACTGCGTCCTTTGCGAAAGAGGATGCCCAATGGACGCTCAAAGTCTTGATCTACAAAGTGCAGATATGATAGGGTTTTGCGAGCGAGTTCTTGCTCAATGGAATTGAGTGGTAAAATAGAGATGCCAATATCGACTTCTACGGCGTGTTTGATGGGGGCTATGTGGTCGAGTTCCATGACGATATCGGGGCGTATTTTGTATTTTTTTAAGAACTGATCAATGGCGCGCCGAGTTGGGGTTTCGGGGGTAAAGAGAACCAGCGGAAATTTGTTGAGTTCTTGTGGTAAGAATGCGTTGCGAGAAGCCAATTCATGATCGGGATGCATGGTCACGACCATCTTATCCTGTGAAAAGGGCATCACATCTACATTGCGTTGGGTGCGGGGATATGGCACAATGCCCAAATCGACTTCGCCATTGGCAACATCGTTATAAATTTTATTTACCTGATCGTATTGGAGACGGAAATTAACCCGGGGATAGGCTTTGAGGTAGGTTTTGAGAAAGGGTGTGAGTTCGAGCATTCCCACACTGTAAATAGATGCCAGACGAACAGTTCCCGAAACCACTCCTCCCAGTGCCTGGATGCGGTGTTCCATTTCTTCGTAGCGTCGGACAATTTCTCGGGCATAAGAGTAAAAAATTTCACCTTCTGCTGTGAGTGTTAGGCGTCTTTTTTCAACTCGTTCGATGAGTTGTTTTCCCTGACGTTTTTCAATGCTTTTGAGTTGCTGGCTTACAGCGGATTGGGTAACGGAATTGAGGACAGCGGTTTTGGAAAAACTCTGCGTTTCAATCAGGTCACAGAAGACTTTCAGACTTGTAATCAGCAAGGGGCTTTCTCCGTTGTTAAAATTATAAGAGGATATGAAATTGTGAGAGGGTGTAAA
>VXRD01000122.1 GCA_009838845.1 Gemmatimonadota bacterium
GGTCTATAGTCTGGAATACAAAAAAATAGAAGTAGAAAAAAAATATAAATGAGAAAAGAAGAAAAGAAATCAGAAGTTTTGGATGATAAAGAAGCTTAAAAAATTGACTGATAGCATTAACTATCTGTCCCGGGATGATAGGGTATTGAAAATAAAGATATGAATTGCTTGTTTGAACATTGTCATCTGATTTTGTTTTTTCAAGGATTCCATAGGGATTAAGCAATAAATGGATGATTGCATAGATGTCTTCAGTAGTGTATATCTTGTTCCTTACTTCAGAATATTCGCTTGCAATTTCAGACAGAGATTTTTTGCCATCTATCAGTTTTATGAGTTGATAGATACCCTCGCTTATTTCAAACCGTTTCATACCTACACACAAAATATAACTTTTCTCTACCAAAGAAGTATCGAACTTATACGTATAAACTTCCGGAACCAGCTTAATTGTGTCTGGTAAGCATTCTGGCATGGCGCATTCCTCAATTCTAAAATTTTTCTTTTTTTGTAATGAGTTTCATTATGCGATCAATTTCTTGTGCCTTAGCTTTCTTCAAATTGCGGAGCATAATCGCGGTTTCAGATATACTATCGTCAATAACAATTTTCCATTCTGTGCATGATACGTTATCAACATAAGACAATGCTTGTTGATAATAATCTATTGTCTGATCGAGAATTTCTTCTGCCAGTCCTGTGAAATAAATCATACGACCCAATTCTTCCAAACTAATAGATTCTAATTTTTTATGTAGCCCCTTTCTTTGAATGATTTGAGACAAAAGGTAAGAATATCTTCCAGCCATAAAATCTACGCGCCAATCTTTAAGATCATCACGAAATAGGATCCCTGTAAAAAAGGCATCTAAGGATTTTTCAAAGGGACAGATCAACTCGCGAGAATCAGACAAACAGGCTAAAGCAGTTGTAATCATTTGGGCTGTGGAGGCTCTGCCAGAAGCAATGATAAAAGCCTCATCTAATGAATAAGAAGTAGGATTATGCCATTTAGTTCTTTCTTGTAATGTTGCCGTAATGACTCGATGTTGATACTTTTTGGCAAAGGTCCAAAAATCTGAACTTTTGGGAAATAAGTCATGCAATAGGGCATACGCTCGATCCCTTAAAAGTGAAACAAAGAAACAGGCCTCTACTTTAGGCGGTTCATCTTCATCTGCTACATCATCCATATAAATCGTATAGATATACAATGATCGATTAATAAAATATAATTTCTTATACAGGTCTTCGTCTAAGTCAAATGCCTCTGAGAACAGAGATGTGAAAGAAGTATATACATTTGTTCCGAAAAATTCAGGATATTGTTGTAGAGTGGCCTCCAGATTATATTCTTCACAAATCTGTGACATGAATCGATGAAAATCGACTTCAGAATCTTTTAATGAAATATCATCCTGAATACCAAAATTCAGTGAAAAAATTTCATCTTCAAGAGATTCAAAAGGATCTGATGGTAAACTCTTACTCATAAAAATGTCTTATAGTCGGTGAATTGTAATACAGGCTGCCACTGCTATACTGCTATCTTATAGGACCAGAAAAAATGTAGAGTAGATTTGGTCTTGACGTACCTTCAGAACAGGATAGAAAATCCATTCAACACATTTGTGTAAGATACCCTATATATGAAATGAACCACTAAGCCACCCATATTTATAGGATATGGGTGGCTTTAACTGGCAAAGTTGAAGATTTTTTCCTTATAAAGACCATCGGTAGTTTTAAGACGGCCTCTAAAGGAATATTCCTCATAGATTCCAAATACTTATGTGTCTACTTCATCGTCATCATCGTCATCATCGTCATCATCGCCACCACCGCCGCCACCGCCGCCGCCACCGGGTGGTGGCGGGTCAGGTTCGGGTGGGTCTTCTGGACAATCCCAATTAATCAAGCAGAACATCTCCAACCGTTCTTCAAGGGCATCAATGGCCAGATCCTCATAGAGTTCAGGAAATGACGCAATGTGTTCTTTGAGATCGGCTTCTGAAGAAATAGGAACGGACAATTTGTCCATGATAGTAATCTCCTTTGTTTGAGGTTAAAAGAACAGACAGCATCGTTTATACTGGCATCAAAACATAGCGGCTCCTTTCTCGAGAGTTTATACACCTTGTAAAATTTGTTCTTTTTGCTCCTCAAATATCTCAGGCACAACTGTATGAAAAACCCTGGGATACTCATCGCAATAGGACGTTTTGGTATTGCCATCATTCTTTACGTAAGCATGCGCAGCGCATCCACCACCACAAAAGAATGCATATTTGCATTTACTGCAAGATGGCACATTGGAAATATTCCGATCATACCACTCTGATAAACGTTCATCATTAAATTCAACTTTATCGAGATAAGTGCCAACTTTATACCGATCCATACCCACTAATTCCCAACACGTATAGAGATCTCCATAGGGATCAAGGATCAACATGCTGGTCTGTGCGCCACAAAAGACAGGCTTAAAACTTAACAGCCCTTTGCCTTCAAGAGCCTGCTTAAAGGTCTGCCTAATTCCATAGTCCTGGCAAGAAATTTGATGCATTAAGTCAGGATTTTCTTTCGCAAACTGAAGATATTTGCGTGTAAAATCTCTTCTTGGCATAACAGAGATTTCTCCATTCTCAGGATGGTTTAATGCCATTTCTTGCAATATTTTCTGATGATCAATTGAACTTGTGCCGCTCTGATAGTTCAAGAAAATTTCTTCTTCTTGTTCTACATCTATATATTGCTCTTCATCAATCATTTCAGAAGCGGTGTATGAAGGCGAGTCATTCGAGCATGACTGTGCCTGTAGTTCAAACTCTTCAGGAGTCTCACATTCCTTGAAAGATATAACAGAGGTAACAGACCCATCAGATCCAAAATCTGATGTTGGTGCTTCAATTGAAATCAGTGGTGCTATCTGACCATAATCTCCTGGCGTCTTTTTACCAGACATTGTAGCACTACACGACATGCCCTCCTCAACTTGCTGCACCAAAGCAGAATACGCTGAAAAATTTGGATAGTCTGTAAACCCCTTATCTTTAAACAAATCAAATAATGCAGGTAAAATATCCACATTGTCGTAATCGGTATTGATTCGCATCGAAATCCGCACACCAAGCGACAATGCGAGTTCCACATTTTTTATAATGGTATCAAAACTATCGCCTGCGCGATAATGCGGACGTTTGCGATTGTGATTTTCTTTTTCGCCGTCCAATGTAATTTGGAGACGCTTAATTTTTTGGGGGCCTAAAAGATCTGTAAAATAGTGAAGATCATATCCATTTGTAACAGCAGAAAAGATGTAACCGCGTTTCAAACCTTCATCTACGATATACTTCACGATCTCTTTATTTTTTGCCAACAAAGGCTCGCCACCATATAGAGTAATACTTTTGCTGTGCATAGCTTTATTGGGCTGAATTTCACACATTGCTTGGTATGCACGGTCAACCATTTCTTTTGTGAATACCTGTTTTGACCATCCCTTCCCATGAGATGAAATGTCATTTTCAAAACAATAAGGACAGCGAAAGTTGCAATCGTAAGCCACCAAAAACAGGAAAGATGAGGCACCACGGCTTGAGGTATGATGGAGAAAATTGGCCATGCTATGCACGTATTCTCGCTCTTCCACAGGAGAACGACTAGTCAGATAGCCCCGCTTCATCAATGTATGGACCGTCTCTTTTGAACAAGGTAGTTGATCAAACATATCTTCAGAGAGAACAATCCGACTTTTTATCATCCGGGCAACTTTTTTATTTACCCTATCTATCGCACCAGTATAGCCATGAACGAGCAGAGAGTGATTCGGATCTTCAGGCAAATTGACACAAATTGTATAGGATGACACGCGATATAACTCTGAATTTGCCATTAGAAGACCTTCCTCGGTGTGTGGACACTACAGTTGTATTCTCATTTATATGCTTATCTTCCCAAATGCGTGAACTTTGAACTGTTGTTGCAGTCTGTCGCCGACCAACACTCGACTTGCCACGGTCTGTCGGCGGCTTTTGTGTGGTATGAATGGTAATATGATTGCCCGTATAGTTTCAAGCCCGAAAGTTTGTCCTAACCTGCAAAATTTGTTCCAGTCGCTACTTTTTTCGATATGTACTCGGACTAACTCCATACGTCTCTTTAAAAACCTTGCTAAAAGTCGATAAAGATGCAAACCCACACAGGTAAGCAACTTCTGAAAGAGTATATGATGTGTTCTGCAACGCTTTCTCAGCCTTTGTTAGGCGTACATTCCGAAGGCACATCCTGTATGGCATTCCCAGGTGCTTTTTAAATAATTTATGTCCATAGCTTTCCGAGAACCTGAAATGACGCATGACATCTTTAAATCTCAGCTTTGGATTGCTGTAATTCGCCTCCAAAAATGATTCCAACCAACTCTTCCAAATATCTTGCGGAGGCATGTATTTTTTGACCTCCGCCAAAAACACATCTTTCTTGATGGGTTTATCAAATACACTCACCCCGCCAGCCTTAATCACCTCCGCGCCCAATTCCATGTTTCCCAAATCTGACATGATCAGTATAGCAGTCTGAATTTTCTCCGCCTTCACACGCTTCAATATTGTCATACCATCCATGTCCTCTACATGTATCTCAACGACAGCAAGGCCAATCTCCTCTTTTCTTAAAATTTCAAGCCCTTCTATCCCATTTTCCGCGGTGAATATTGCATAAGGTTCATCCCGCAAGAATCCTGCAAGCTCTGAGATTACAAGTGGTTCATCATCTACAATCAAAATTTGCTGTTTGTCCATCAATCCTCTCTTAGCAATGAATTTTGTTCAGGATTTCATTCGGATCTACTTTGCGCGCCGATGTAGCGGTCCTATGACGAAAAATCCCACACCAACCCTCTCACCGCCACCATACCGCGCTTCGTGCGATGTGATCTTCTCCTCCAGCATCTGTCTGGGACTGGCGATTGCCCGAGGTACTCTTTCTGTTATCATCTACTGGTCTTCACGCGCAATAACAAAAAGCAAAGCATGCAGTAAGCCAATACATAGTTCCCTGCAAAAAATCTTAACCAAGGTGCGGGGAACAGAAAATAATGCATTAGAACATAAATTACTGAAGAAGAAACCAGAAACAGCAGATCCAGCATAATGTCGTTTGGTCTCTCATTGAAAGTTTTTATATGCTTCATAATCAGAGCTATTGACCAAGCAATAGCAACGAGATATGAAACGAAAAACAAAAAAAACTTTGGGTGATACTTAAAAATATTTCGCTTGAGGATTTGATAGTAAGTATTTAAATCGACAACAATAGCTTGCTGCCCAGGATGTGTTTGACGCTTAATAAATGTATAATGGAATACGGTACTCCATCCATAATTGTCAAATTGCCAGTTGACCCAACAATATCCAATGATTCCCAGTAATGCGCTTAGAAGTATATATTTTTTTTCCCAGTCTTTAAAGATAAAGAGGTAAACATAAAAAACGCCGACTAAAATCAGGAGATCCGTCCGAATTAGAACAGATAAAGGTAGTACAAGGAGCAACTCTTTTCTTTGTCTCAATAATAACGAATAGCTTATAAAAACTATGAGAACAGCAAGTGCATCAGGTGTAGATAGATTAGATAAATTATGGAAATCAAAAATCAGACCAGTCACAGGGATAGTGATCAAGTAGATAAGCGATACATTTAATGGGAATAAAAAGGCCAAAACCCAAAGTGCTATTATGATACTGATTGCAGAAATGAGATATGATGCAATGAATGGATTCAACCCTAATTTGTATGAAACATATATGGTCAGAACATATACAATCCGAATTTGATAAAAAGGAAGATGCTGTTTCAATGATTCTGGATCGTAAGCGCGTGCATGTCTGTGGCGTCCATGCGTAAGATCCTTATAAGCCTCTTCTGGAACTGTTTGTTTTAAGAGCGTGTAAACTGTGCGCTGCAATTGACCCGCGTCATCTATCTCATAACTGAAAGCAGATGCAACATATCCAATCATATCCCAGTTATATTGGGGATTGCTTACACTGTGCCAAAAAATCAAACCTGAAAACAAAAGTAGGACTAAAGAGCGCAATGCGAATTGCATATAAGACTCTGACATTGTGCCTATCTTAATTAAAATAAAAGAGGCTCCAATATAAATTGGATACGGCAATTCAATACTAAGAATGCTGTGTCCGCAACCAGAGGAACTCGTGCTATTTGTGATGGTTATGTATAAATAATATCAGATCAAATGCCATCCTCTTACCTCATTTCCTAACAGCAAGAAGGTGAAGATAAGAATTTCGCGGTCGGGTACGATTACTCAGAGATTGAATGGACTCAATTTTATCTTTATGAATATCCTTTGGTTCTACTTTTAGAACAAAAATTATACGATCCTCTGAAAGGACAGACGAAAACGCGGTCGCAAGATGCACAGGGACAGCAACATTGGGAGTCGGTAAGCCATCTTCTCCTGTTCCCAAAGCAATATCTAAAATGAAATAAGTATAATTCACTACTTCTGAAATATCTATTTTCATATCTTCGGCGAAGTCGGATAACTTGAAACTGAATTGTACCGTACTATAATCCGTTTGATCAGAACTGGCACTCCATCCTATAGATACAGGATCATTTATCCACCTTACAATTGTTTCTCTTTTTATCTCTGGCCTTGCAATCTGAATGCTATCTACGCGGGTGAGAAGTCTGGATAATTTACTCTCCACCATTGCTTCCAGTGTTGAAATCCTGGACTGAATATTCGTCAGCGAAGCAAGGATACCAGACACTTGAACCCCTAACATAGATATATCTTTTGTATTTTTGTTCACCTGCACGAGTGAACTTTGTGAGTTCTCTGAGCTTCCTGAACGGGGACGGTGATAATGATAAGTTCCAGCCTTTCTATCCCAATGCCCTCCATTCTGATCCAAACCTCCTCCATGTCCATCTGTATTAGTAAGTCCAGAAAAAATCAACAGGCAAGAAATAAGAAATTTGAACATATGATTCTCTTTTCTTAAGATCCAACTGGTATTGGATGCTTTGGATTTCAATATATCAAACTGTTCTCAGCGGAACTTCCTGGCGTACCTTTTTCTAACACGACGATTGATGAAACTGTTCAGACCCTCGCCACCAATAGCCAATCGCTTCATGCGCTCAATATTAGCCCTACCCGCACTCTGATACGTATAGAGATAAACAGATTTATCACTAAACTTCACCGTGATGAAGTCAGGTCCTATCTCGTAGGCCACGATTCCAGAATCACCGCCTCTGTTTCTATAGCGTTCTATATATTCATCCTCATCGCCGATCCTCTGAAGAGGCGTCATTTGTGGTCCAGTGAAGGGTGTAGTCCTTATCGGTCAGTGTCTGATAGTCCTTGATATCCCATCGCCTGACCATCCGTCTCATCGCCACATACGCCAGAAATGCAACAATATAAAGCCACAAAAGAATCCAGACCACGTCCGTTAGCACTTGAGTGTCCAAGGGAAAGCTGCAATTCTCAACGACTTTCTCTACAATCCACTGTAACCAGTCGGGCATCGCAAAGGATAGCCATCTCTCGGTCTGCGAGTTGAAAGCGCGGAATAACTTCAAAAAGTTTTGAACGGCTCCCACCCCCCAGCCCCAACCATCAATCAACAATAACAGGACAGATCCAAAGATCCCCGATGATTTCTTGGGATGTTTTCGCCACGAACGATATAAGAACACACGACCACTCCCAACTGCCAACACATCCTTCACGCGCTTTCGTAGCCTGGTTTCGCTGACGCATTTCTCGGTAGTTTGGTCTGAACTTGGCTGGTCAAGAAAGAGAGGCGGTTGTGCCAACTCTGGTACGTCACCGGTCTTGTTGCTGATAACCGCCTTCAACCTTTCACAATACTTTTGGATCTGTGCGTCAATAAGAGTGTAGCCGTGGTACATCAAGACTTCCCGTTCGATAAAACTAAACTGATCCAGATCAGTTCGGATCCCACCCAACGCGGGAATATACTCGGAAGGCACGCGCGGCGTGTTGGGCCTGTCCTTGAGGTTTAAAAACAAATGCACAAACGCAAATTCGCGACTGCTGCTGTCGTTTCTCTGCCACAAACGGAGGAGCTTAAGCATTTTTCTTCGAAGCTGGAACTGAAAAATAGAAAAGGTTCGCCCCATAACGACGAATGCCCGATTTCCCTGTCGATGAACTGGCTCCATCTGTCCGGAGGCATCGCTGACGAGCAGGACATCGAAGTCATCACGGTCAGTCGCTGAACTTTCTTCGTCATCCAGTAAGCGATCAAGGCCAACCAGAGCATCTATTCCCTGGTTGTCTGCGACGCCCCCATCTACAAGCTTGTCTCCCCATATTGTCGTAGGGGGAAATAGGCCGGGTACTCCTGAAGATGCTCCTACGACCTTCGACAACTTCAACGTATTCTGATTTACACGATGAAGCTCTTGCAGGCGGGATACCGGGTCTCGGCTGAACCCTATTCGCTCACCTGTAAGCAACGATGTCGTGTTCAGTACAACCTCCGGTCCAGCGAAGAATAGAGGGATCTTCTCTTCTTCGGAACGTGCATCGTTGTCGCGCAAAGTGACTGAGGGCAAATGATCCAGCGTTTCGTCGTGATAAAACCACTTGTCATATTCTTTCTGCATTATGTCAGAGCGAGAACAAGAGGGCCACAAGCTCTTGAGGAAGAGAATTGGATGGTAGAATGGACCGAACACCATCGCCCTGGACCGCAGGTTGTGGTTAAGGGCTTGGAAAAAACAGTCGGCGATTTCTTCAAATATCTGAAGTCGGACCTCGTCGAGCCGGTCAGGATTATCTGCCAACTCTTCCCGGCGTTGGCGCAGACGCTTCTCCATCTCGATCACGTAATAGGCTGCTATGATTGAGCCACCCGAAACAGCAGAGATCGTATGGACGTACTTCATGATCCCGAGTTCTTCGAGTCGGCGAATCACTCCCAGGTGGAAAATCGAAGCCCGAAACCCGCCTCCGGAAAGAGCAAGACCGATCCGGGGGTATTTCAAAGTAGCCTCATCCTTTGATGTCCTGCTCATCCTGATCCATCCTTCACTGTAATGATGGACTTGCCCATTTTGGCGGACATTATACCGCTTAAGAGCAAGAAGGTCTAAAATGCCACCAAACCATTCCTCAACGAGTTCAATCAAATCGTTATTCGCAACTGGGAATAACTGCCCCTTAATGTGAAAACTGCGAGTCTCGAAAAAACATATTGACGATTGTCATATAACAGGCATTCTGTTTTCTTTTTTGAGCGTCTGGTGGGAGTGTAGAATTTCGATCTGCGAACTCATGAATATGCTCAGGTGTCACCCCATAGATGTTGCGAAGGGTATTGAACAGGCCAATCAGGTCTGTTTCACTGTTAGTAGCTTTAGCTAATCTTTTCAACAACGCTTTTAAATACACATCATCAACCTGCGATAGTGCCTTTGCAATTCTGGAACGTGTTTTCTGGACAGACTGAACATCCGAAAGTCTGGCAGACGCATCCCAACACGGTGTCACAGATCTGACCTTACGCAACACGGCCAGATGGTGGCCTTCGTAGATAATCTCCACAGCAAAACTACCGGGATAGACGGATAGCCAGTTCTCGACTATCTGCTTCTCAAATCGCCTTCTGAAATCGTCCAGAATGACCAGACCACCAATCTTAATCTGATCATAAACCTGGTAGAGACATGCCTCTCGACCGCGCAAGGTATAGACCGGCGGACCATCAATAATCACGCAATCTATCTCTTCCTGACCATCCCAAAACATCCCATCTTCATAAGTCAAAAAGCTGGCATCTCCATAAGATTCAAGTGTAATCGGACGATATTTGATCAATAGATTGCGCTTATTCCAGAATGTTTGCATCAGACTCAGGGTCTCTGCATAATTCTGCCAATCGCCTTCCACAGACAAAACTTGCGCTTCAGAAAACGCCATAGCCAAACGGACAGAACTCAGACCACTGCCAAATTCGAGAATTCTTTCTACTGGAGACATCTCAAGAAGCATAGTTGTAATTCTCTTAAACGCCGTCTCACCAATGCTCCAGCCCGTATCCAGACTAAGCTGTTCCGGCATTTCAAAATTTGAAATTTTATGCATTACTGACTTCTCTGTCTATGATGTCACCTCCAGATCATAACGTCGCTGCAACAAAGACGCATCCGTCTCTGCAATCTCCATACACATCTCCATCGCTAACTCATAGCGATAGCGCGTCTGCTCACAAAAAACCGGATTGGGAGACATCGGATCACCCGTTGTCGTCCGCGCCTCCCAAAGACATCCGCCACCACACAGATTGCGCGCCCAGCAGGTCTTGCACTCAGAGCGATTATTCACATTGAACTGCGCGTCAAAATACTGCTGTTTTTCGCGATCAATACCCGCGAACACATCACCCATCTTAAACTCGGGCGCATCGGCCAAACTCGAGCAAAAATAAATCGACCCATCTGCTGCAACCGCCAGATACTGCTTACCACCCAGACACCCATGACAAGATTTTTTGCGCGTCAGCAATTTTTGAATCCGCGGATCAAACTCTTCATCTTCACCCTCTTCACCGCTTAAAATAGCCTTGAGTGCACGCCTACTCCGCTTATGAATTTGTTGCTTCAAAACAGGTATGTGTTCTTCCCGAATCGCATAAGGCGCATCCGGTGAAACAACAGCCGGACCGATGAGCGCGTTATCAGTACCCAGCGAACGCAACGCATCGGCAATCTGATCCTCGTCCATATCATAAGCTGTCATAACAGCCTGCAAATACACGCGTTCTGGTGCCTCATCAGTCAATTTCTTTACATTCTTTGCCACAACATCATAAGTCCCAGAACCATTGTGAAACTTGCGGATGCGGTCCTGTGTCTTACGCCCACCATCTATGCTGACCTTAATCTGAAACTTTTCATCAACCAAAAACTGCTTCATCTCGTCGGTCAACAGCGTGCCATTGGTCACAATGCCAAAACCAACCTGCACACCCAACCGCGCTCCCAAAGATTTGGCAAACGGAACAAGCTCCTGCATCAATGGAAAATTCAAAAGCGGCTCCCCACCAAAAAAATCAATCTGGCACCGTCCGAACACCTGAGCCTCGGTGACAATCCAGCGTATGGCTTGCTCGGCAACATCTGATTGCATCAGCATGGCCTTACCACCATAATCTCCACCGTGGGCAAAGCAATAAGCACACTGAATATTGCACGTATGGGAAACGTGCAACGACACCTGCAACCGATCTGTCTGCGAAACCCCACAGGCTGCCACCCCTTCTGCTGTCGGCACACTAGATACCAGAGGCAAAGCACCATCCGAAATCAAACCCACCTGAGCCAATTCCTCAATCGCCGCGACAATCTCCTCTGCCTCGTATTGATCAGCCAGCACCTGAACAACCTGGGCAACAGACAAGCCCTCGCAACACGCTAAAATCGCCTCGAAAAGGGTATCCAATTCAAAAAACAGACCTGTCTCTACCTGATAGACAACAGGTTGTTTGTGCTCTTCAGTTTGAAAAAGATGCATGTCGCATTTTTGAATACACAGCATGGTGAGCACTCCTCAACACGGAGACGATTTACTCAGCCTGATCAAAATTGTCCCAATCGTCATCGTCATTGGGAAAAGGCAGAGGAGGAACAGTTGGCCAACCAGGGAAACAGCCGCCAATTTCAAAACTGTTCGTCGCCCGATATGTACAAATCCCCCCCTCTTTGCCTATTATTCCATTGATCAAAGTCAACTTGCGTCGCGTTGCCATGTTATCCTCCCTCAATACAAAAATCTAAAATGCGGTCGCTATCTGCCCTTTATATTGCAAGATCCGTGCCAAAAATCGCGTCAGAATAAAAAAAAGCACTTGAAAATTCTTAAGTGCTTGAAAAAAAAGGAGATAAAATTTTAAAAATTATTCGTGCAACATCAGCGGCATTCTGGCACAAGTGCATCCGCCAGGATGCACCTATAATCGTTTATACACGAAAAATTCGCATAACTACTTGATTCATATAAAGATAAACTAAGGTGCATCCGCTGGGATGCACTGCATCCGCCAGGATGCACCTGTTTAATACCTATCTCAACCCCAGACGATTGATCTTTTTTTGCAAACCTGCGCGCGTCATTCCCAATTCTCTGGCGGTATGAGTAATATTGCCCTCGTACTTCTCGAGCGTGTCTCGAATCAATTGTTTTTCATACTCCTGGACACGATCTTGTAAATACCCCTGAAATTCGACAGAGACATCTGACACCGCATGCCCGGCAGCTATTGAAAACAAATCGGGCGTAATATCACCCTCTTCTTCTGCCAATACAACAGCAAGCCGAATCACATTCTCTAACTCGCGTACATTACCCGACCATCTGTGACTTGTAAGCACTTTGATCGCACCTAACGTCAGCCCTCCAACCAACTTGTTTACATCTTCTTTTGCGCGAATGAGCAGATGTTCAGCCAATAATGGCACATCTTCAAGGTGTTCTCGCAAAGGCGGCATATCGATCTGTACCCCCTGCAACCGATAATACAAATCTTCGCGGAAAGAACCTTTTTCAACTTCTTTTTTTAAGTCTCGATTGGTCGCTGCAATAATGCGTACATCCACTGTGCAATCCACTGTTTCTCCAACACGCCGAATCTCCCCTTCCTGCAACACCCGCAACAAACTCCTTTGCAACTGCGGTGGGGCATCGGCGATTTCATCCAAAAAAACCGTACCCCTATTGGCCGCCTCAAAAATCCCCTTATGATCTTCAGTCGCGCCAGTAAACGCCCCTTTTTTATGCCCAAACAACTCACTCTGCAACAACTCTGGTGAGAGTGTAGCACAATTTTGCGACAAAAACCGCTGGTCTTTGCGCGTACTATTGTAGTGTATGGCACGCGCTGCCAATTCTTTGCCCGTACCTGTTTCGCCCTGTACAAGCACGGGAATATCGCTCTTTGCAGCAGTTTCTATAAGCCGGTAGATCGCCTGCATAACATCACTCTGGCCGACCAGGTCATCAAGTCGGTACCGCCTTTCGACCTGTTGCTGCAAATATTGTGCTTTCTCTTCCAATTGTTCGTACATCCTCGCATTGACCAGTGCTACACCCACCAGATTTGCAAAAGCCTGTAAAAACGTCTGATCAGCTTCAGAAAATGCGTTGCCTATGCCGCGATGATCCACATATAGCGCACCGATAACACCTTCCTTAACATGAAATAGGGGCACACACAATACAGATCGAATATTGTAGTCTATCACGCTCTGATAGCGATTTAGCCTGTCATCTGTCTGTGCATCAATGCTCAAAACGGGTTCATTTGTTTCAATAACCCGACGAATAATACTCCCACTCAGTGCTTCTGCATCATCTACCTCTAAATTGTGGTGGCGCGCAGCATCGACCACAAAGCCTTTTGGGGTCTCATTTTTAATCGCAATAACCACCCGCTCTGCTGAATAGACAGTCAACAAATTACCCAGAGTTCGATCTAATAACACCTTGACATCGTGCTCTGTTGTCAATTCTCGGCTCACATCGTAAAGCAAGCGCAAGCGATCAACAGATAACGTATCGACTGAAATCTCAGAACTGAATACAGCATCCTCGTTGCGAGAAGATTCACGCAATTGATCTAATAACACCTGTGTTTTCTCCAGAAAATAAGACATTTCCATTTCTTCAAACGCCTGTTTTGCCGCTTCAAGATGTGCTTGTGCTTTTGGTACATCACCGCGCTCGAGATAAAACTCCCCTGCTATCAGCAATGCACGCGCCCAGTGATCGCCTTTGGATTCTCTTCGGCATTCAATCGCCTGCTCAAAAGCCTCTACTGCCTCAGCAGTCCGCCCTGCCTGGGCGAAAGCAACACCAATACCAGAATACACCAAGGGCAATATGCCCGTGAACATACCCGATGTTTGCTGCGTACCTTCGCTGGCTCTTTCTGCCCATTCGAGTGCTACTTCTATATCTCCCATTCTCGCAGCAGCCGTTGCCGCAATCGCATAAGTGCGATAGACATAATCTCTTCGCGGTGTTTGCAAAAACCGCTCCACCGAGGTCTCGGCATATTCCAATGCTCCTGTAAAATCACCGCGTTCCAGTGCCAATTCTCCCAGATAGAGAAAATTCACTGCTTCCCAGTACACATCGCCTCGTTTTCGCCACTCACCTATGACTTCATAGCAAATTGTTTCTGCACGATTGAAATCGCCCAAATAAAAATGAACTCGCGAAAGCAAATTGAGTGCCCAAACGCGATAGTATTCAAGACCAAGTCTCTGAGATGTCTTTACAGTGGCCTCTAAGTGTGCTTTGGCAGTCTCAAATCGAAATTTCATTAAGGTAGCCTGACCTTCTCGCACTTGTACAATAGCTTCGTTTTGAACCTTTCCTAGCGTAGCATATTTCTCCATTTCCCTACGCATATATGCAACAGCTTCTTCGTGCCGTCCAGACACATCGCACAAATGAGCCAAACTGCTCAATGCTTGAATTTCTCCGTCGAGATCACCGAGTTCCCGATAAAGTCGCAATGCCTCCAGCATATATTTTTCTGCAATTTCTCCACGTCGATTTAAGCTGTAAATACCACCTTTACGATTCAAAACATGCGCCTTTAAATCTTTCCGGTCAGCGGGCAATAACGCCTTTGCCTCGTCTAAAAATTCCAGTGCCCTATTGTACTGGCCACAATTGCGTAGCGCATCTGCATAATCGCACAAAAATTCGATCGCATCTACTGGTGATTCAAAATCGTCATTCGTTGTCCGATCTCGAACAGCCTCAAACCGTCTCAATGCCTGGCGATAAGCGTGTTTTACCAATGCTTTTTTGCCCGATAGACGCATATATTTCACAGCCTTATTTTGTTCTCCCGCCGCTGCAAAATGATCCGCTAATTCTTCCGTCAATTCTTCTACATCTTCCGACTCTTCCAGAACATTGCCAATTTCTCGATGCAACAGACGCCGCCGCACATCTTGCATGCGGTCGTAAATTGCCCGCCGATACAAACCCTGTGAAAAACGATACCGCTCTTCATCGCCATAAGTAATTAACAGCCCTTCATCAATCAGGCCTTCAAGTATTTCCAACAACTCCAACTCATCACCAAGCCAGATAGAAGCCAATAATTCAAAAGAAAAATCATTCAAAAAAACACACGCGTATTCCATGACCTGACGTTGCACCGCAGAAAGAGTAGTTATGCGCCTGTACAAAACCTCTGAGATATCATCGGATAACAGGGTTTCGGGAAATTCTCCCCACTGCCAATCGCCATACACATCTTGCCGAACCACATCGGCATGCACCAGCGTCCTCACAGCCTCCACGACAAACAGGGGTTGCCCACCCGTCTCTCTGAACAGAGTTTGCAATGCATCTGGCGGTATGGATCGCTCTCCCAACATCGACGCCGCTAAATACCCCACCTCTTCTCGCGGTAGGTCTCCCAACTGAATCCGGGTCGCCTTAGCAAATTCATTGCCGTGTATAAAATTCTCAACTTCGTTTGGAATGGATTCCCTGTTGGACCATTGGCAAGTCAGACATAACAAAAATGGACACGGTTCTGGATCGCGCAGCACATACTGTAAAAATTCCAACGACAACTCATCAAGCCATTGAATATCTTCCAAACACAACACAATGGGCTGTTTCTGCCGCAGACGCTTTAATAACTGCAACCAGTGCTCCATAACAGAAAACTTGTCCGTCTCTAATGAATCGGGCACTCTCCCCACCAAATCCGTCGTTTTTACCCGCTGAAAAGCATCGATCAACGCACCGTATATTTGTCCACCCTCTTCCCGCCCTGCCCCTTTCAAACAAAGAAAATCGTGGATCAAAGCGTCACCCAATAATTCTTCAGCCAGTCTCGATTTGCCCACCCCTGCCTCACCCGAGATCAAAACCACGCGCTGCTCGCCAGCTTGTACATCCCGCAACATCGCACGCAACGTCTTCATCTCGGATTCGCGCCCGACAAATTGCGGCCGCATCACTTTTCTATGCACATCGCGCTGCTCGTCATCCGGTAGCACAAACCCCGATGATGCCACACCATTTAACGCCTGCACCAGTTCTTCTGCCGACTGATAACGATCAACAGGCTCCTTTGCCAGCAACTTCAGCACAATTTGTTGCGTCTGGGCCGGAACCTCGACATGGGCTTCAGCCATTGATGGCGGTGACTCTCGAATATGCTTCAAAATAACGGACACCGGGTTTTGTCCAGAAAATGGCGGCGTACCCGTAAGCATCTCATATAAAATCACGCCCAATGAATACAAATCTGACCGATGATCCACCCATAACCCCTTACCCTGCTCTGGCGACATATATTCTGCCGTACCAATCGTCGCGCCCGTATGCGTAATAGAAGCGCTGTGCAAATGCCTGAGTTTTGCCAGTCCCAGATCCAGAATCGTAGTATCAATTCCCACTTCGGTTTCCAAAACCATAATATTGGATGGCTTGAGATCGCGATGCACCGCACCCTGCGCGTGGACATAAGCCAAACCCTCGGCAATTTGTTGCATCAGAGCAAAAAAGTACGCAGCTCGGAATCGTCCTAACAGTGCCTGATCGGTAATAATTTTTTCCAGTGTCTTCCCGGGCAAATATTCCATTGTAAAATAGGGGCGATCTTCGGCAAAGCCCCAGGCAAACGTGCGTACCAGGCGCGGATGCTCAAATCTATTCAACACCTGAAACTCTCTATGAAAACGGCGGTACACAGCCTTCTGATCCACCATTGTATTCAAAATTTTGAGCGCGCACTCCCGGTCTTGTTCCAGGTCCAACACCCGATAAACTTCTCCCATGCCCCCGGTTCCCAGGTGCGCCTGGATTTGATACCTTTTGTCGAGAATGGTGCCGATTGCAAACATGACCTCTTCTACTTTCTTCAGATCAATAGGTTTGACGATGTAACTACGGGGCAGTCATTCGCAACCCCGTTTCTAAAGTGATATTCGAATGGGCATAATATCAATTACTTAATTAACAGTATATTATAATAAGAGCGATATATCGTCCTAATATACAATATATCGCCCTTATTAGAGAGAACAAGTCTATTTTTAATTAAAATAGCCGAACCGGTTCTCCAGCAATCATTATATTTTTCAATGCGTCAAATTCATGATTTTTCCAACCTTTTTGGCAACACGGGGCGCAGTCTGTTCAGTTGTATCCTTCAGACCCATCAAAAAACGGTGTGCAGAGTCATCAAATGACAAGCGGTGCTGCTCGACATGTCTTTCCAGCATATCCAAATCGCGCAACACCTCGTCCTGTAGTGCGGGAAGGGGCAGCATCCATAAACGCCTCAACAGGGTCTTCATAATCAAAATCGGGTCATCTGGATCTTGAGCCAAACGACTGTAAAAAGCCTGTAGGGGCAACTCCCAATACAACTTCTGCACAATAAGCCCCAGATATTCCCGGTTCTTCCTGGC
Source organism: Gemmatimonadota bacterium (assembly GCA_009838845.1). Taxonomy (NCBI): domain Bacteria; kingdom Pseudomonadati; phylum Gemmatimonadota; species Gemmatimonadota bacterium. The sequence goes on from VXRD01000122.1 coordinate 17,521, forward strand.
AATATCGCTCGCAGAAAAGCGATCAGACGCCGAACCTCGGTCACCCTCGTGCATGCGACATAGAAGCGTGGGCTGTACGATAATACCTATCTTAAACCCAGCGCGTATCATGCGAATCCACATATCGTAATCTTGCCCGCGAATCAAACGCTCGTCAAAACAGCCGACCCTATCATAACACAACCGATGGGCAACCACCGTTGGACTGCACAATTCAAACCGCCCGAACAAATACATCACCATATCGCCTATGGGCGGCATCCTCGCTTCAAAAGATCGCACGGGCACATCGCTTCTCTCCCCCTCTATGAATTCATAACCCGTATAGACAAATTTCAAATCCGGATCCTCTGCAAACTGCGCCGCGTGCAACTCGAGCTTATTCGGCAACCCGATATCATCATCATCCAGAATCCAAACATACTCCCCCGTCACGTATTTCAGACCCAGATTCACAGCAGACGCCTTCCCACCATTTGCCTTTTCCATATAGCGAATCCGATCTCCAAACCGCCTGATCACCTCTGCCGTATCATCCGTAGAACCATCGTTCACCACAATGAGTTCAAAACCCTGATACGTCTGTTTCAAAACGCTCTCAATAGCCTCCGCAACATAGTTCGCGCGATTATATGTTGGGATAATCACTGAAAATTTTGGATTTTGCGTCAAAGTTATGCCTCCTGGGAAAACGGAACAAAAAACCACGCCTGAAGGACGTGGTTTTTTATTTCGTCTAAATATGATCTTTGGAGTTACCTCGCTTTCCTAACCGGCGTCCATCACTTCCCTGACACCCGCAACAATATTGTCCCGATCTGGAAAAACGTGATCTTCCAACTGGGGCGTGTAAGGAATCGGCACATGGAGAGCGCAGACGCGTTTGACGGGCGCCTTCATCTTTGCAAACGTCTCTGCATCTTCGGTCGCCACAGCGGCAATCTCGGCGGAAGCGCCCGCCGTGGGACCCGCCTCATCGGCAATAACCAGCCGCCCGGTCTTTTGCACAGACGCGCGAATAGCATCGCAATCGAGCGGAACCAATGTGCGCGGATCCAGAACCTCGACGGAAACACCCTCCTTGTCCAGCACCTCCGCAGCCGTCAGCGCTTCGTGTACCAGCCAGGCCAGCGCGACAATCGTGACATCTGCACCTTCGCGTTTAATATCCGCTTTGCCCAGAGGCAGGGCATAAGGCTCTTCGGGAACCTCGCCTGCAAAATCCATCAGGCGATTGGACTCAAAAGAAATAACGGGATTATCATCCCGAATAACGGTCTTGAGAAGCCCCTTCATATCATAAGGCGTCGAAGGCAATATCATCTTCAACCCCGCCAGATTCATAAACATCGAATACGGACTCTGCGAGTGCTGCGCCGCAACCCTCCTGCCGCCACCGACCGACGTGCGGAAAGTAATCGGAAACTTCACCTGCCCCCCGAACATATAGTGGATTTTGGCTGCCTGATTCACAATCTGATCCATCGCCACAAAAGAAAACGTAACCATACTCCAGTTGATAATCGGGCGGAAACCAGAACCGGCAGCACCAACAGCAATACCAGTAAGCGCGCCCTCGGCAATAGGCGTAGCGCGCACGCGCTCAGACCCAAACTCTTTGACGAGCGCATCGGGCGCATCGGTTGACAGATGAAACGTCGTTGGATCGCGCCTCATTTCTTCTACAAGGGCTTCCATCCCGGCCTGTGCATAAGAGATTTTTCTCATCGTATTATCCTCGACTCACTCGGCAAAAACATCTTCGACGGCAGCTTCTAAATCTGGAAATGGACTCTCTTTGGAAAATTGCACCGACGCTTCAATCTCCGCGAGAATTTCACCATCCATCTCTTGCCACGCCTCCTGGGTAATACAGCCCTGATCCATCAGACCCGCGACAAATCGCTCAATGGGATCTCTATCCTGCCATGCGCGGAGCTCGCTCTGCGGTCTTGGATCAGCCGCGCCAACCCTCTCCGTATGCCCTCGCCAGCGATAAGTCTTGCATTCAATCAGCGAAGGACCCTCGCCCTTGCGCGCGCGGGCAACAGCCTCCTGCGCCGCGTCATAAACCGCCATCACATCATTCCCATCGACAACCACACCCGGGATATCGTATCCCGCAGCACGCGCGGCAACATCGCTATGCGCCAGCGTACTCGCCGCCGGGGTACTCGCCGCATAGAGATTATTCTCGCAAACATAGATCATAGGCAGCTTCCACGCCGCAGCGATATTGATCGACTCGTGAAACGGACCTGCATTTGACGCCCCATCGCCAAAAAACGAGACCGCAACGCGACCCTTGCCCTCGAGCTGCGCGGCCAGGCCAGCACCCGTAACAATCGGTATGCCACCTGCGACAATGCCATTAGCACCAAGCATCCCAATACTAAAATCGGCAATATGCATCGACCCCCCTTTGCCCTTGCAATACCCGGTCTCCCGCCCATAAAGCTCAGCCATCATACGCTTCAAATCCGCGCCCTTGGCAATACAATGCCCGTGCCCCCGGTGTGTACTGATAATTTGATCATCCGGATTGAGCGCAGCACATACACCTGTGGCAACGGCTTCCTCGCCGATATAGCAATGGACCACACCGTAAATATCCCCCGCGCGATAATCATCAGACGCACGCTCTTCAAAGCGCCGGATCGTTTGCATAATCCGCAGTATCTCGAGTTGTTTCTCTTGTGTAAGAGCCATAAGATAATCTCCACTATGCAGGCCTATCACCCTTTTTAACCGGCGCTGTTCGGCTATCAACGCCCGGCAACATTTTTGATGGATCTCTCGTAACAATAACATCGATAATCGTAGGCATATCGCGATTGGCAATACCCTCGGCAAAAGCGTCTTGCAATGCCCCGGGATCATCCACGCGAATACCCTGACAGCCGAGTGCGCGGGCCGTATCGGCATAATCCGTCTCGCTCAAATCACTCGACTGATAGCGCCCCGCATACATATTGTGCTGAAGCGCTTTGACATAGCCCGAAGCCGCATTATTCACAATCGCGAGCGTAAACCCAAGCTCAAGACGCCGGGCTGTCTCCAATTCGCCCAGCACCATATTAAACCCCGCATCTCCGGTCAGACCAACAACGGGAGAATCCCCCGCTGCGAGTTGCGCGCCCATCGTACCCGGCAACCCATAGCCGATAGAAGCAAATCCGCGGTTGGCAATATACGTGCGCCCAGACCGGGTCGAGTCGTAGAGCAAGCCCGTCCAATGCGCGGCAAAACCCCCATCCACAACCAGAATCCCGTCTTCGGGCATCGCATTTTGCAACTCGCGCACCACCCGCGCCATATTGACGGGTCTCTCATCAGACGCATAACGCGGCTCCGCCTCGGCGCGCCAGGCAGCCATCCGCTCTGAGACCTCGGCCAAATAGCCCACGCGCATCTCCTGTATCGCCACCCGGTCAGAAGACAAACACGCCTGAAGATCGCGCAAACCCTCCGCCGCATCGCCCCAGAGTGAAACGGTAGCAGGCGTCGTGCGCCCAATCTCCTCAGCCACAATATCGAGATGAATAAAAGGCACATCGCGCGGAATCAAATCATAGCGTTTCGTGGCAATCTCGCCCATCTTGCATCCAACTGACAGAATACAATCTGCAGACGCGATCAAATCATTGGCAATCCGCGACCAGCGCCCGAACAGCCCCACGCTGAGCGGATGAATACAGGGAATCGCACCCTTGCCACTCAGCGTTTGCGCAACTGGAATACTAAACGCCTCGGCAAAGCTCTGCAACTCGCAATACGCCCCGGAAAGATGGACACCACCGCCAGCGAGAATAATCGGCCGCCGGGCATCGCGCAAACACGCCGCCGCACGCGCAACCGCATCTCGCCCCGGGCGTGAACGCTGTGCGGGAATACGCAGCGTTTCTGGATCCACAAAAAAATCCGATTTGGGATAATCATACTCCCCATGTGCAATATCCTCGGGCACATCAAGCACAACAGGTCCCGGTCGCCCGGACGTGGCAACAGCGTACGCACGTCGCACAAGCTCGGGAATGCGATAGCCACTCTCGATCCGAATAAGGGCTTTAGCCGCTGGCGCCAAAATCTCCGTCTGACGCGCCTCCTGCGTCATATTCTTCCACGAATGCTCGCGATTGCTATTGCCCACAACAACAATAAGCGGAACACCCGCATTGAGAGACTCCACCAATCCCGTAACCAGATTCGTCGCCCCGGGACCGAGCGTCCCATCGCATATACCGGGGCGACCGGTTACGCGCGCCCAGGCATCCGCGGCAAAAATACCACACCGCTCATCATTGATCAACGTATGTGAAAGCCCCAACTCGCGCACCGCATCGTAAAAAGGCAAAAGTTGAAAGCCCCCCATGCCGAACATAGGCGCCGGATTGTGAAGGCGAAACATCTCGGCAAGCGCCTGCCCGCCATTCATGTGTACAACTGAAGACATAGAAACTCCATATCCAAATACATAATGTAGGGGCAGTGCCCCCGTATAAAGGCACTACGGGGCAAGCTCCTGTGCCCGCCCGTTGGGCAGCGGAACTTTATACGAGCCTCTCCCCAAACTCCGGAACCGTCATCCCCGCTTTAACACCACATCTCTCCGCCTGTAAATTGACATACGACAGCACACCGCTCTCCCATGCGGAAACCGCATCGCCGATACAGGCGGTCATCGCATCCACTGTCCCCGCGGGAATACCCGCGCGATCCAAAATCTCAAGACGCCGAACACCCGCCCGATCAACACCGACCCCCGCATCGTTAAACACCGCGCCCCTCGCCTCTGCTGCAATACCATAATCGGGCCTGCCCGCAATCACCCCACCGTGCGACCCCGTAATAATAAACGCACCTGCATCCTCAGGCGTAACAAGCGATGCAGAATCACATGCAAGAGTGAGAACAGGCACCTCCTGCAATACAGAACGCGATTCCTCATAGCCCGGTACATCCCCTTCAAATGGTATGCCATTGCACAAAACCTCAGCCGCCTCTCGACAAGCCTGCCCCTCTTCACAGCCCAGCGCACGGGCTATCTCATTGCAAAAACTAATGCGCCCGCGCCTGAGCGTATCTGCCCCATCTCCAATACGCGCAGACGTATGTGCAATCGCGGCAGCCGCGAGCCCGAGACCTTGCAAATAATCGAGCGACCCAATCCCCGCATTGTCCTTCCCAACACCCGCATCGTTAAAAATAACACCCCGAAGACCAGCCAATGCTGCGAGATACCCGCAATACCGCCCCCCGTGAGAAGCGGCAACAAGAACCGTTCCCCGCAACTGCGAGCCGAGCTTTGTAATACTATCGGCAACCTGAACCGCGTCCATAATAGCCTCTAATTGTACTATTGTATATATTTTTTACTCTTTATGCGTATTCTATATCCATTTTTTTCTGTTTTCAAATCTATATAAAAC
>VXRD01000123.1 GCA_009838845.1 Gemmatimonadota bacterium
TGATTCGTTGATTCGTTGATTCGTTGATTCGTTGATTCGTTGATTCGTTGATTCGCGCTTTTATCGCCAAATATTGCAATCTACGCGCCACCGTGTCAAGTGCATAGGCAAAACTGCTTGACTTTAACACTCATTTTTACCCTATTTTGAAAATGCTCACATCAATCCTCATCGCCATTGGCCTTGTACTGGGTATCCCCCTCGCAATTCTGGCACTCTTCATATTCTTGCCAATCCGCGCAGGTGCAACGGGATACTACCGCGAAAATGACTACAGTATATCCGGCTTCGCGCGCGGTTGTGCCGGGCTATGTGGTATTATTTGCGACATCGACAAAAAGGGAATGCAACTACGCGTCGTTATCGGACGCTGGACCGCGTGGCGACCCGGGGAAAAACCGCCATCAGCAACAACAGAATCCAAAAGAGATACCACCACCAAACCAAAACGGGAAAGACCTAAAAAATCATACCCAACAACGAAACCCTCCTACTGGTCGCGTTTGCAAACCCTGCACGCGAAGACAAAACAATACCTGGACTACGCCGCGGATGCGCGTCCCATTCTGACGCGATTTATGAAGCGCCTATCAAAAACAATCGCATTTCGGCACCTCGAATTGAATCTGGAACTGGGAACGGACGACCCCGCTTTCACCGGGCGTCTATTTGGATATGTTGAAGCATTCAAGCGCATCTTTGGCAAACGCATCCACATCTCACTCACCCCTGACTTTATCCAGCCGCGCTTTGCCGGATCGGGATCCCTGCGGCTCTCCGTTTATCTTCACCGTTTGATATTCGCCGCCCTCGCCCTTGCTGTACGCGGCGGACTCTGGCGCGCAAAAATCTGGTGGACAAAACGCAAAAACAGGCGCAAAGTCCCCTTAACTGCTATGAATGCGAATTAAAAATTCAAACAACTCCCCGCCCTGGACGCCTGCTTAAGACCTGCAGGCGTGACGACAGGAATAGCGATTGTCATCGCGGCATGGTTTAAGCCGCGATCCAGGAAGTTTTTGCTATCTAATGATTATTATGACTTTACTTCTTAGGGAGGAAATATGGCCATTGAAGACATGGTGCGAACGATGTTAAATGAACTGCGTGAAATCGTAAAAACCGAAACCGTAGTAGGCGAGCCTGTAATTGCGGGCGACATCACCATCATACCCGTATCCAAAATATCCTTTGGATTTGGCGCAGGCGGTGGACAAAGCGAAAAAGACGACGGCAGCAGTGGCACGGGCGGAGGCGGCTCTGTGCAACCCGTGGCATTCATCGTCATACAAAAAGGCAAAGCACAGCTTCTACCCATAGAAGACAAAAGCATGTCCATTGCCGACCTGCTCAAATACGCACCCGATGTAATAGAAAAAATCAAAGCATTTAAAGACAAACGAAAAAAACAGAAAGATGGCGAGGAAGGCGACAGCGAAGAAGAAAAATAGAACAATATGCTCTCAAACTTAAACCAGCCCTTGCGAACACTGCCGGGCATTGGGCCAAAGCGCGAAAAAGTATTGGAAAACGCCGGCATCGCCACCGTGGGCGATCTGCTATTGTATTTGCCCTATCGGTACATAGATCGATCCACCGAAGTCGGAATCGCACACCTGCCCCTGGAGCGAGAAGTCACCGCAGTCGGTGAAATTGTGAGCATGCAAACAATCCCCGGCAAGCGTCGGCGATTCGTCATGACAGTCGAAGACCAGACCGGATCGGTCGCCTGCACCTGGTTTGGAGGCATTCAATACCTCAAAAATGCATACCGCGCGGGCGACATCGTGGCACTCGGGGGAAAACTGACGCGATTCGGGCGCACCCTGCAAATAGTACACCCCGAAATAGAAGTTCTCGCAAACGAAGAAGACGACAATCAGCGGCTACATACCGGACGCATCATCCCCCTGTACTCGACCACATCAAAAATGAAAGCAGACCGCCTCACAGCCCGCGCACTCCGCCGCCTGTTATTCGCCGCGCTACAAGCTGTTGGAGATCAGATCGAAGACCCATTGGACGAAAACATACGCAAACGCTGTGGCCTGATGCGCCTCAGAGACGCAATTGAAAAAATCCATTTCCCAGACACAACAACGGATATAGACACCGCGCGGCAACGCCTATCATTTGACGAAATCTTCTATATCCAGCTTTATCTGGGACAAGCAAAAAAGCTGCGCCAAAGCACGCCCGGACGCGTACTGACATCCAGCGGCACCCTGACGCAACAACTCGTAGCGCATTTGCCCTTTGAACTCACACACGCACAAGCACATGCCATTGCAGAAATCGGCCATGACTTACATCGCCCTGTAGCCATGCATCGCCTGTTACAGGGCGATGTGGGATCCGGCAAAACCCTCGTCGCCCTCCACGCCATGTTGTGTGCCACAGACAGCGGCGCGCAGGCCGCCTTAATGGCACCCACAGAGATCCTCGCCGAGCAACACGCCCACACCATTCGGGAACTCGTCGCACCATTGGGCTTAGACATAGCACTGGTAACAGGACGCATGCCAAAGGCACAACGCACCAGAGTACTGGACGGATTGCGTTCTGAAAAAATAAAAATAGCAGTCGGCACACATGCCCTATTGCAAAACGACATCGCATTTGCCGATCTCGCACTCATCGTCGTCGATGAGCAACATCGCTTTGGCGTGGTCCAGCGCGCCATGCTGCGCGAAAAAGGCAATGCGACCCATCTTCTGGTCATGACCGCCACTCCCATACCCAGATCCCTATCTCTAACCCTGTACGGCGACCTGGATGTCACCATCATCGACGCCCTGCCGCCCGGTCGCATCCCTGTACGCACGGGATGGCGTTATGCGCTGGACCGCGACCGCGCACTGCAATTTCTCCGCAGCGAACTGCAACAAGGACATCAGGCATATATCGTCTATCCACTCGTATCCGAATCCGAAAAAAGCGACCTGCAAGCCGCCACTGCCGCCTTTGAAAACCTGCAACAGGGCGCACTCTCCAACTTCCAACTGGGCTTGTTGCACGGACGGCTAAAACGCGACAAAAAAGAAACCACAATGTCTGCCTTCAGGCGCGGCGACCTGGATGCGCTGGTCACGACAACAGTCATAGAAGTCGGCGTCGATGTGCCCAATGCCACAGTCATGATGGTCGAACACGCCGAGCGCTTTGGACTATCGCAATTGCACCAATTGCGCGGGCGCGTGGGCCGCGGTCAACATCAATCCTACTGTATTTTAATCGCAGATCCCCAGGAAGAATTATCGGATGACGCGCGTGAACGCCTCGACGCCATGGCGCGAACAACGGACGGATTTGAAATATCAGAAGCCGACTTGTGCATCCGGGGACCCGGACATATTTTTGGCACACAACAAGCTGGCTTCCCCAAATTTCACTTTGCCGACCTCGCTCGCGACGGCGCCTTAATCACCGCCGCACGCCGAGAAGCGCAGACACTCCTATCCCACGACCCAAATTTGACCGCGCACACTATCTTAAGACGAGAATTAGACGCAACCGCACGCCATGACATGCAAATTGTGGAAGCGGGATGACTGATGGGACGGCACAGGGGCCGTCCCCTACGGCAGATTGTTACATGTTTTGTAGGGGCGACCCCCTGTGGTCGCCCGCTAACCGCTAATAGTTGACACCCATATTGTATTATGGTAGATTGATTCGGTTTCTTATGCATCCATCCGTGTTCATCCGTGTTCATCGGTGGTTGCTTTTGATTTTTTCATCTTTCCCCGGAAACTGACTGATGAATCATAAGCTGCGCATTGCGTTGCTTGGCACGATTAACCGCGACACGATTCACACCGCCGATGGCGTGACAACCGAAAGCTACGGCGGTTTGTTGTACAGCATCCTGGCACTGGCCGAGATCGCGTCTTCTCAGGTAGCGATTTACCCCATCTGCAATGTAGGCGCAGACATGGAAGCCGTAGTGCGCAAAAAACTCGCGCCATATCCGCACGTCAAATTCGACGGCATCCGATTTGTATCGGGCAAAAACCCCCATTGCTTTTTGGATTACGACGCAAATGGTCGCAAACGCGAAACCCTGCACAATGACGTCCCGAAAATCTCTTTTTCACAAATTAAACCATTTTTAGACTGCGACGCGATATGCTTTAATTTTATCACCGGAATGGAACTCGCCCTCGAAACCGCACAGCGCGTGCGTCGTTTCGCCACCGGTTTGCTATTGATGGATGTCCACAGTCTAACCCTGGGCATGGATGAAAAACGCCGTCGATTCTGGCGCGTGCCCCCGCAGTGGGAAAAATGGATGGGATGCGTGGATGTCGTACAAATGAATGAGCAAGAAGGCGCTTTACTCGCCGGCGAAACACTCCATGGAAAGAACGCAACACGCCGCTTTGCAAAGCAGGTACTGTGCGCGGGACCTTCAGTATTGATGATCACGCGCAGCAATCGCGGTTCTGAGACAATTTTTCAAAACGATCGCTCAGACATTGTAATCGACCCGTTTGACCCCGCGCCCATATCCGAACCCTGTGACGAAACCGGATGTGGCGACACCTTTTTAATGGGATATACCTGGGCCTTCTTGCAAACGGGCAACCGCGCAGTTGCAAGCCGTTTTGCCAATCGGGTGGCGGGTATCAACGTGTGTTTGCGCGGCATTGAGGGCATTGCGAAAATAAATCAATTCTTAAACCCCGAAGACCTGCCTGTGCGGGACATTCAGACAGGTCAACCTGCCGTATTAAACGGCATTCTCCCCGGTCCTGAAAGGAGGGCCTGATGCAAGAATATCAATTTCCAAACCGTCCAAATTTCGACTTGCAATTCAACCCCAAGTTCATCTATTACGGGTTAATTGTACTGGCATTGCTCTGGTTGGCCAGTGGCATCTATACGGTGCGGCAAGATGAGCAAGCAGTCGTATTTCGATTCGGACAAGCGGTAAGCCTGGAAGATCCTGGCATCCACTACCACTGGCCCACACCCATCGAGCGCATTGAGAAAGAGCGCGTATCAGAGGTAAAACGCCTCGAAGTCGGCTTTCGCACCATCAGCGTAACGCCCACGCCGAGATACCAGAAGGTCTCAGCCGAATCCGCCATGTTGACCGGCGATGAGAATATCGTCGATGTAGAATTGATCGTTCAGTACCGCATCCGCGACTTGGAGAACTACTTGTTCCAGGTCAACGACCAGCGAAAAGCCATCAAAGACGTGACCGAGGCCGCATTGCGCCAGGTCGTTGGGCAGCGCACCATCGACGAGGCTCTCACAGAGGGCAAGCTGGAAATACAGGAAGAGATACTGAAACAGGTTCAGGAAGTCCTGGACCTCTACCAAATTGGCGTGCGCGTCGATCAAGCAAAATTGCAAACCGTGTCTGTACCCCAGGAAGTCGATCACGCATTTAAGGACGTCGCCAACGCGCGAGAAGACAAAGAACGTCTCCGCAACGAAGCCGAAGCCTATCGCAATGACATCATCCCAAAAACGCGCGGTGAAGCCGAAAGAATGATCCGCGAAGCCGAAGCCTATAAAGTCGAGCGCGTCAAGCGCTCACAGGGCGATGCAGACCGCTTCGTCGAGGTGCTCAAAGAATATCGCAATGCAAAAGACGTGACCGAAACGCGAATGTACCTCGAAACAATGGAAAAAATTCTGCCCGGCATACAAAAATACGTCGTCGAATCCGATGGCAAGGGCGGTATCCTCAACGTTCTCAATCTGCAAAAGCCATTAGGAGGAGGAAATTGACATGCGCAACCTCGTAACCCTGGTGGTCATTTTGATCGCAGGGAGTATTTTACTGAATGCATCGTGTTATATCGTGGATGAACGCGAACAGGTCGTCGTCACAGAATTTGGGCAACCCGTACGCACCGTACAGTCCCCTGGTCTGCATTTTAAGATCCCATTTATCCAGCAATTGCACACCTTCGAAGATCGCCTGCTGTACAGCGATGCCGACCCAAGACAAATTTACACGCAGGACAAGAAAAACCTCATCGTCGATAATTTTGCCCGCTGGCGCATCACAGATCCACTCAAGTTTCTGGTATCTGTGCAAAATGTCTCTTATGCACAATCGCGCCTGGACGACATCATTTTTTCAGCGGTGCGCGAAGAACTCGGACAACGCACGCTGGTCGAGATCGTAGTTACGCACCGCGAGGAAATCATGAAAAAAGTGACAGAGCGCTCCCACGAGGCAGCACTCGGACTGGGCATTGATATCCTCGATGTGCGGATTAAACGCGCAGACCTGCCGCGGGAAAACAAAAACAACGTATTTGAACGCATGCGTGCCGAGCGCGATCGGCAGGCCAAAGAATACCGCGCCGAGGGCGAAGAAGCGGCTCTGAAAATCCGCGCGGAAACCGACCTTGAAGTTGCGCGACTCAAATCCGAAGCCCTGCAAAAATCGCAGCTAATTCGCGGTGAAGGCGATGCCGAAGCATTGCGTATCTATGCCGATGCCTTTGAACAAGACCCTCGCTTTTTTCAATTCTGGCGCACCCTCGAAGCCTATGAAAAAACCCTGGGCGAAGGAACAACCGTCGTAATGCCTCCCACCAGCGACTTCTTTAAGTACCTGACTAAAAAGCGTCCACGGTAAAAATGGTTGTAAGGGACGGCCCATGTGCCGTCCCGTCTGTACCCCATCGCCCTGAATTTGAGTGTAGGCTACGCCTCAACGCAGAGGCAACCCCATGTCTGCCCGTTCAACCCAAATCTCGTATCTCTGCTTTCTCCTCCTCTTCTCCTTTTCTGCAGCAAACGCGACAGAATGGCACAAATTTGAACGCGATGGCCTCGCCTTATACCTCGCGCATAACGATGCGGTTCGGGCACAGACATTCTTGAACGCACTCCTTATTGGACGCAATGAAATCCGGCGCAAACTGGGCGGCGCCCCCGAAATTCCCATAGCGGTTTATCTCGCGCCGAACGAAGCTATTTTTCGAGAATTGACACACGGGCGCTTGCCGCATTGGAGCGCGGGGGTTGCATTTCTCGAATCGCGCACCATTGTTCTACAAGCCAGCGCCGACAACTTACTACAGGTTGCGCGACACGAATTTGCCCATATATTTTTGCACGCCATCGCGCCATCGCGTGTACCCGTCTGGTTTCACGAAGGCGTGGCGATGTGGGCGTCGCACGAGTGGCGCTTGCGACAAAGCGCGGCAGTGTTTTACGCGGTCTTTTCGGAGAACTTGATCCCGCTCTCCGAAATTGATGAAGTCCTTTCTTTCCCCTCGGCAAAAGCCGATCTGGCCTACACGGAAAGTTTGCTGGCAGTCTCGTTTTTGATCCGTTTGGGCGGTCCCAATGCCGTGGTCGTCATGCTTTCCGAACTGGAAGCAGACGCGCCCTTTGAAGTCGCATTATTTCGCGTAACCGGCGAAACACCCCGCGAATTTGAACGGCGATGGCGCGATGATGTACAGGCGCGATTCAGTCTGATGACGTTGCTTTTTTCGCCCGATTTGATCTGGCTGTATCTCACCTTGCTCTTGCTACTCGCCTATATATGCGTGAGACTGCGGAATCGCGCGACCTTGCGACGGTGGGAAGCCGAAGACGCAGCCGAAGAATTGACCCTGCAATTGCGCGTATATCGCCGAGAGGACGAGCAGTGATCATAGGCGTAACAGGAGGCATCGGCGCGGGAAAAAGCACCGTATGCGCCGTATTTGAAAAAGCCGGCGCACGCGTAATCGACGCCGATTCAACAGGTCACGAAGTACTCCGCGATCCGATTGTAATTCGCAACCTGACCGATGTGTTCGGACGAGAGATTCTGGATGCCGACGGACAAATCGCACGCCGGGAATTGGGCAAGCGAGCCTTTGCGTCTGACAAAAATCGCGAAAAACTCAACGCCATCGTATGGCAACCGCTTCGGCAGTTATTGCTGGACAAAATTTATGCGGCTCTGGATCGAGAACCCACACGCCCCGTAGTTGTGGATGCGGCCCTGCTGGTCGAGCGCGGCGATCCCAAAAAAATCGTCGATGTACTCGTCGTCGTAACAGCCCCCGAAGCATTGCGGATTCAGCGAACAATGACGCGATTGGGCATCTCCAGAGCCGAAGTTATGGCGCGACTATCCGCACAGTTGCCCGAGGAAGACAAAGTCTCAGTCGCGGATTTTGTCGTAGTCAATGATAAAACACCCGCCGTGTGTCGCCAGCGCGCGCGGGCTATTTGGAACAAATTGCAATGTGAGGAACGATGAACTACACGCCACATACAGAACGCGATATTCAGCACATGCTCAACGTGATCGGAGTAGCATCCACAGATGACCTGTTTGCCCCCGTTCCCGAATCGCTGCGCCTGAACGCGCTCAATTTGCCTCCTGGAATCAGTGAAATGGAAGCGATGGCTTTTGCGCAATCGCTAACCGACCGCGGAAGCGAGACACCCCTATCGTTTTTGGGCGGAGGTGCTTACGATCACTTTTCGCCCAGCGTAGTCGATGCCATCATTTCGCGAGGCGAATTTTTTACAGCCTACACGCCCTATCAGCCCGAGGTGAGCCAGGGAACCCTTCGGGCTATTTTTGAATTTCAATCCATGATTTGTGAACTGACCAACATGGAAGTCGCCAATGCGTCCATGTACGACGGCGCTTCTGCACTGGCCGAAGCCGTACTTATGTCAGTCCGTCTGAACAACCGCACGCGCGTCTTATTGCCGCGCAGCCTGCATCCATTTTACCGCCAGGTAGTGGCGACCTATGTGCGGGGAATAGATCTCGAACTCGTGGATATTCCCTGGTCCGACTTCGGCGCACTGGATATCGCCGTTTTGAAGCGCGAATTGAACGACAACACCGCCGCCGTGGTCGTACAAAATCCGAATTTTTTGGGCGTGCTCGAACACCTATCCGAAATTGGCGACCTGATCAACAATACCAGAACAGCTTTTATAGCCTGCGTCAACCCCATATCCCTGAGCACAATTCGTCCACCGGGCGACTTCGGCGCCGATATTGTCGTAGGCGATGGGCAGCCACTGGGCCTGCCCCTGTCTTACGGCGGACCTTATGTCGGCTTTTTTGCGTCGAGGGAGAGCCATGTGCGAAAAATGCCCGGTCGTATCTGCGGCCAAACCACCGATGTAGATGGCAAGCGGGGCTTTGTACTGACATTGCAAACGCGCGAACAACACATTCGACGCGAACGCGCCACATCGAACATCTGCACAAACCAGACACTCTGTGCAACCGCAGCAACCGTGTACCTATCCTCGGTCGGACCGCAGGGCTTTCGCGAAGTTGGCGAATTGAACTGGCATCAAAGCCACCGCGCTTTGCAGGCACTGACCGCATTAGACAGTGTGCGCCAGAAATTCTCCGGTCCAATATTCAACGAATTCGTTCTGGAAACAGACCGCAAAGCATCCGATGTCCTGACGGCTTTGCAACATCGGGGCATTGAAGCCGGCATTGATCTGGGCCGATTTTATCCCGAACTCGAAAATTGTATTCTCACATGTGTCACAGAAAAACGCACAGACGCCGACATTGAACGCCTGATCGATGCGTGGAGGACATTGTAATGGATCGCGATATATTGATCTTTGAACGCGGCGCGCCAGACAGGCGCTGTGTCGCATTTCCCGCTGCTGTGGATTCCGGAACAGCGATACCCGAAACCATGCGCCGCGACATCCCACCCGGCCTCCCCGAAGTGAGCGAACTGGAACTCGTGCGCCACTACACCGCGCTCTCACAGATGAACTTCAGCATCGACACACATTTTTATCCTCTGGGATCCTGCACGATGAAATACAATCCCAGAGTACATGAGAAAGCTGCGCGTATCCCACAGATCGCGGGATTGCATCCCCTATCGGAAAATGCCCAACCCGCCCTGCAAGTCATCTGGGAAATGGAACAAGTGCTCAAAGCCGTCAGCGGAATGGACGGATTCACCTTTCAACCCACAGCCGGAGCGCAGGGCGAATTCGTGGGCATCTCACTGATCGCCGCCTATCACAGGGCACAGGGCAACGCAAAAAAAATAGTACTCATCCCCGACTCTGCCCATGGAACAAATCCGGCAACCGCGGCAATCTGCGGATATGCAGTACAGGCAATTAAATCAACAGAACGCGGCACAGTCGATGTGGAAGACCTCAAAACGCATTTGACCGAAGACGTAGCCGGTTTGATGTTGACCAACCCCAACACATTTGGCGTATTTGAAGACGAAATTGAAGACATCGCCGCATTAGTACACGACGTGGGCGGCCTGTTGTATTACGATGGCGCAAACTTAAATGCCTTTCTGGGTCAATGCCGGCCCGGCGACATGGGATTTGACGTCGTACACATCAACCTGCACAAAACATTTACCACGCCCCACGGAGGCGGGGGACCCGGCTCTGGTCCAGTAGGCGTAAAAAAGGCACTCTTGCCCTTCTTGCCCCTGCCCGTAGTCCTGAAAGAAGGGGATACATTCAAACTCGACTTTGACCGCCCGGAATCCATCGGCAAAGTGAGTTCATTCTACGGCAATTTTGGCATGGTAATACGCGCACTGGTCTATGCCAAAATGCTCGGTGCAGAAGGCATGCGCCGCACCAGTGAAATGGCCGTCTTGAATGCCAATTATATCGCGGCAAAACTCGACCCCTACTACGACCGCCCCAAAAATGCACAACCCATGCACGAAATGGTATTCTCGGCATCGCGACAAAAAAAGGCGAACGGGATCACCGCAACCGACATCGCCAAACGGCTGATCGATTACGGCGTCCATCCGCCCACGATCTACTTTCCCCTGCCCAATGTCGCGCCCGAAACCATGCTCATCGAACCGACCGAAACCGAAAGCCTCGAACAGGTCAACGACTTTATCGAAGCCATGATTCAAATTGCAAAAGAAGCCGAAGAAAATCCCGACCTCCTCAGAGAAGCCCCCCACGCAACGCCCGTGCGAAGACTGGACGAAGCAACCGCCGCGCGAAAACCCATCCTGCGCTGGAAATTGTAAAACACCACACCAAAAGACAGGTGCTATCATGTCCTTCCAATTCACAGAAAAACACATCGCCGATTATCATACGCTTGGCTACACCATTTTCCAAGACATCATACCCACATCCTTACTCACGGACCTGCGCCGCGTCACTGACAAAGCCAGGGAAATAGCGCGCGAAGTCACTGGTCCCCAGGCGCAGCGCCTCCAGCCCATAGCCAAATACGACCTCGACCAGCGCCCCTTCAAAAACTACGGCGCGTTGCCAGAACTCAACGACGCCATCCATCGCGTCCTCACTCCGCAGCACTACCACGCCGACCTCGACCGCACCGGCATCCTGCTCGAACCCGCCGAATACCCCTGGTGTACGGATTGGCACCGCGACTGGCGCGATCACATGCCCCGGGAAGTATTCGAATCCGAATTCCGCGAAGAATGGCAATGGCAATCATTCCACATCGACTACCAGAACCAGATCAATTGCGCTCTATACGAAGACCCCTCCACCTGGATCGTACCCGGCAGCCACTATCGCCAGCGCAACCTCCCCGGCGAAATCGCCGCCAAAAACGCCTATGACCGCGACAAATTCCGCAATCAGAGACCCGTATCCCACGAACAACAAGAACGCGACTGCCTCGACTACACGCGCAACATGCCCGGTGCTATTCAACTGCGCCTCAACGCGGGCGACTTCGCCCTCTACCGCTCCAGCGCCTGGCACCTCGGCAATTACGTACCCTACCGCAAACGCGCCACCATCCACGACTTCTGCGGCACACCTGAATATTCCCAACACATGAACGAACGCGTTGAAAGAAAAGAAACAGCCATCAAACATCTTGCCTCTGCCACCTGAATATTTTCGACATTATGGACACGGTACATAACAGTTGTCTTTGAATTTTACTCTTCTTAAATTTAGCAATAATTATACAACATACGTTCACTTACAGGAGCCACGTCATGCAACTCACACCCGAACAAATACGTGAATTTCACGACCGCGGTTACGTCAAAATACCCGGAGCCATATCAAAAGCCATGGTCGATACCGCGCGTCAGGCCGTCAACCACTCCATCGGCACCCTGGGGCCAAATGGCGAAGACATGTCCAAACATCGCGCAGCGCAATTCTGTCGCGACTTGAATGGCGCCCCGGTTATCATGAACCTCTTCAACGCCAGCCCGGTCATCTCCATCGCCGAATCGCTCATGGGAGAAGGCAACTTGCAAAAACCCATCAGAGGTGCGCAAGTCGCCCCGCGCTTCCCCACAGTAATCGGCGAAGTTCCACCCGAACCCCGCGGCCATCTCGACGGCATGGGCACCGGCACAAACGGCATGCCAAAAGGCGTGTACCGCCGCGGATTCACCGCCTTCGCCGTCATCTACCTGGCCGACGTACCCGAACCCTACAGCGGTAACTTCACCGTCTGGCCAGGCTCTCATCGCTTCTTCGAAAACTACCTCAAACGCGAGGGCCTCGAAACACTCTCCAACGGCACCCCCCGCGTTGACCTGCCCGAAGGACCGGACATGGTCACCGGCAACGCCGGCGACCTCATCATCGCACACCATCAGATGATCCACACCGGTGGCCCCAATGCCTCACCTAACATACGCTACGCCGCTATCGCGCGCCTGCGCCACATCGACTGTGACAAAAACGGCAACGAAGGCTTCCAGGACATCTGGCGCGAATTTCCCTGCGTGCGCGAAGCAGTAGCGGCGTAAACCATCTCACTGGGGGAAATAACACCATGTTAAACCAGGCACAAAAACGCCAATTCGCCGAAGAGGGCTACCTCAAAATCCCGGGGGCTGTCCCCAAAAACATGATCGAAACGTCACTCCGCGCCGTCAACCATTCCATCGGCAACGTGGGCATTGGCGGCGAAGACCTCTCCAGACACCGATCGGGATTCTTTTGCGCCGAACTCCTCGACGCGCCCTTCATCCTCGACATGTACAACAAAACCCCGGTCATGCAAATCGCCGAATCTCTCATGGGCAAAGGCAATGTCCTCCCCGTTGAACGCGCCAAAACCTATCCGCGTTTTCCCCTCCCCCTCGGACAAGAACCATCGCCACCGCGCGGACATATCGACGGCATTGGCAGCGGCACCAACGGCACGGCCAAAGGCGATTACAAACGCTCATTCACCGCCTTCGCCGTCGTCTATCTCGTCGATGTACCCGAACCCTACAGCGGCAACTTCACCGTCTGGCCCCAATCCCATCGCTTCTTTGCCTCCTACTTCACAGAACACGGCCACGAAGTACTCGCCAACGGCATGCCCCGGCCCAACCTGCCCAAAGACCCCATAATGATCACCGGCAACGCTGGCGACCTCATCATCGCGCATCATCAGGTCGTTCACGGAGCCTGTCTCAACGCATCACCCAACGTGCGCCTCGCCACCATCACCCGCCTCAAGCACAAAGACACCGACGAAATCGGCAAAGACGCCTACACGAACATCTGGCGCGAATGGCCCGGTATCCGCGACGTCCTATCATAAAATTCGCCATGTCCATCACCATCACCGAAGCGCAAAAACAACAATACCGAGACGAGGGCTATTTCATCCTCGAAGCCGTCATACCCGAGCACCACCTCGAACTCCTGCGCGACGAATGCCAGACCTTCATCGACACCATGCACGCGCGCATGGACGACCAGGGCACGGACACCATCGGCATCAACCACCGCAACAAACGCTACTTCGTCTCCAACTGCTTTCGCCAGCAACCCAAACTCCGCACCTTCCTCTTCAGCGACCTCATGGCCGAAATATGCCGCGCCACCCTTGGCGAAAATGCATACCTCTTCTGGGAACAATACGTCGTCAAAGGCGCGGAAACCGGCATGAAATTCTCCTGGCATCAGGACTCCGGCTATGTCGGTTATCCCGACCACAAACCGTACCTCACTTGCTGGTGTGCGCTCGATGACATGAACGAAGAAAACGGCACTGTCCATCTCCTGCCCTATTCGCGCAGCGGCATTCGCTCATGGGTGCATCACATCGTCGAAGAAGGCAGCAACGACAAAGTCGGCTACTTTGGCAGCGACCCCGGCCTCATTGCAGAAGTACCCGCAGGCAGCATCGTCGCCTTCTCCAGCATCGTCTTCCACAGCAGCAGCACCAACACCACCCCAAAACTGCGCCGCGCGTACCTGGGCCAATACTCCTGCGAACCCATCCTATCCTCCGACGGCAGCAAACTCTGGGGCAACGCCGAACCCTTCCTCCGCAATGGCAAATCCACAGTCGGTGACCCTCCGCCCGACCTGCTATCGAGACTGGACGACTAAAACTCCCGCCACCAGTACGGATTGGACATCTCCCCCGGATAAGAGGAATGAACCAACTCGTAAACCCCCGTACCTCGACGATCTCTAAACACAAATTCGTAGCGCCGCGCGGTCTCGTAAAACCAGACCTCAGACGGTTTCTGACCCGCCGCAGAAGTCCGGTAATCAACATCATCGGGCGGCCCATACTGAATATAAACCCGTCCCCGGTCCGTATCCGATCCCCTTACGCCAGCCCCAAAATGCGTCTCTACATAATGCATACGCATCAAATGCTGCAACAGACGCTCATTAGTCGGCGTATCCAGCACATCGTCCAACTGCTTCCAAAACACCTTCAAAAACGCCAGCCTGGCGGGCCAGCTCTCCAGCGCGTCATAAGTCCGCCGCGTCTTCTCATCGGCGATATACCGGATATCTGCATAATACCCGATCAAATCCCTCTGTACCTGCGTAAGCCCCTCGGGCAAATCTTTTGAAACCAGAAAAATGGGCCGTCTCGTCTGAAAATATTGCCGACTACTCCCATCAAACGCCTCCACCTGAAGATCATAAGTCCCCTCCCGCAAACCCTCTGTATCCAGAACCTCTGCCCTCACACAACTCTCTCCCGGCTTTAAGAATCGCTTGGCCGGATAAGTACGCACAACCTCCTCCTCCGCATCAATCAGACGGTACCCCATAATAAAACTCTCTCCCGACGACGACAGATTATACACCTCAAAATAAATCTGCAGCGGCTCTCCGATAACATAATTTCGGGTAATATTCGGCACGACCTTCCAGCCCTGCTTGACAAACCGATGGACTTCCCCGCTTCGCGCCACATGAGAAGCCAATTGCAAATCGCTAAACACCAGCCCCGCACGACGCTCGTAATCCGGTATCTGAAGCGGCACAGTACAACGCCCACTCTCCTCCGCGTGGATATCCTTAATCTGCACAATCAGCCGATAAGCACCCGGCTTCAAATCAAAGAAAACAGCATCCTTAAACGGTGCCCCAATCCCCACATCCAGCTCCGGAACAGCAACCTGCTGAACCCATGTCCGATGCGCCACCCGATTATCCAGCGTATCCAGCACCACAGCAACCAGAGAAATCTTCCCAACAGACTCACCCGCCTGTTCCCTCAGTTGAAGCTGACTCGCATCCAGCAACAGTGCCGCCTCCTGACGCGTATATCCCTCAGGACCTCGAAAAGCCGACAAATCGACAAAAAAACGCAGGTTGCCCGTACTCTTCAAAGGCAAATCCTGCGCTCCTATGCCACCCGCCTGCGACCAGATGAGCAGCACCGCGATACAACGTATCCATCCCATAGCATATCTTTCACAATTAAGAAATTAGATGACCAGCCTCCTCCATCAACCGCAGCCAATCCTCATGACCGCTTGCCACCCGATCCGGGTCTATCTCACTTCTCGCAACAAAGCCCGGCACCTCCTCGCGCCCGGTCGGCAACCTGTAATCGCTATATCGAATATCCAGACTCCAGCGAATGTGATCGGACGCATTGGGAAACGAGCGATGTATTGTCTTGTGCTGAATCAACGCGGCACCCCCGGCTGGCAGCACGGACAAAACGCGATCGCCCGGCGGCAGCCGATCCTCGGGAATCTCCTTCTCCGAATCCGCCGGATCGTGCGGAATAATACCGTGCTTGTGACTCCCCGCCAAAATCTCCAGACAGCCATTCTCCACATCCGTATCCACCAGTGGCACCCAGAAATTGACCATAAACGTCTCCTCCACCTCCGGATCCAGAAATGCGATATCCTGGTGCCACAACACCTCTTCCTCACCGGGCATCTTTGCGCGGATATTAAACTGCGGATGCACCAGAATTTCCGGCCCAATAATCGACTCCACCACATTTAGAATAGCCGGATGTGTCAGCAAAAAAAACAAACCCGCAGTCTTGTGAACCTTGCCCAAAATATCACCTGCAAAACGCTTATCCGTCCCCAAAGCCTCGCACAAATACGCCAATCGGCACTCAAAAGGCGCGTCTTCAAAAAGATCCTCCAATTGACCCAGGGCAAAAGCCTCTCTCGCCTTTTGTCCAATCACCGCATCAAACTCATCCACAAGCGGCTGATACGCCCCTGGGGGCAAACATTCATCTATCAACAAATACCCTTCATCCTTGTAAAAAGCAACCTGCTCATCAGTCAAACCACCCATGATTTATCTCCTATTGCTTCCATTCCTCACAGCCCCCAAACGGCATAGTCTCACCCGGAACATATCGCGGGCGCCCCGCATACACATTCGCAACATCCGGAGAAGCTTTGCCGCGCACGAGAATATTCTCGTGATCTTCTCTATTCACCCATGTACTCGTCGGAATATACCGCAACGTAAGCCCAACGCGCCACTGATCCGAAGTATTGGCATTGGAACCGTGGATAATATTCGGATTGTGGATCGAAACATCGCCCGCGTTGAGCTCCAGGTCAACCGCATCGGAATCGTCAATCTGATCGGGATGAATCCCCACGCCGAGCACGTATTTTTTTTGATCCAGAGCAATGAGATCACGGCGCTTGAGCAAATGCTTGTTATGCGTCCTCGGCAACACCCGCATACAGCCATTCTCAACCGTCGAAGGCGTCCCCGCAACCCACAAAGTCGTCACTTCCATCGGCTCAAGGGGCCAGTAAGACCCATCTTGATGCCACTGCACAGCCTGACCATCGCCCGGGGGCTTGGCGATATAATGCGCGGCAAACATCGCGACATCGGGACCGAGAAATTGCTCCGCAATATCTACCAGACGCTCATCACCCACGAGCCGGTGCATAAAAGGATCGCGGGCGAGCAAATGGTGATGCAAACGCTCAGGACGCACACCGGGATTACGCTCAATAAGCCAGTGGACGTGTTGCACCGTCTCCTCTGCAAGACCCGCATCAATCGCCTTACGCGCGATAACATAGCCATTTTGATCGTATTCATTACGCAAATTATTCATATTTCGCTTTCGAATGACTGTAATGACAAAAACCTTCTGGATCGCGGCTCAAAACCATACCGCGATGACGGCTCTTTTGATAGAGTTGATTGATATAGACAGCCTTTTTTCCGCAATCACCATCCTGCTCATCCTTTAATCACTGGATAGAGGCGTTCCAGTGCAGGCTCTGATTATCCTGATCTGATCTCTCGCAATCGATCCGCCATCCGCTCGGCAACATCGGGATAGACCGACGCCACATTTTCAATCTGCCCGATATCGTCCGCAAGATAGTAAAGTTGCGGAACAGGACTATTACCAGTCTCAATATTCACATTCGTATTCACAGGCGGACCCTGTTGGGGCGGAATAAACACCCAATCCCCCTGCCGCAAAATAGTCTTTGCCTGAATTCCCTCCAGAACAATCTCCGCGCGGCCCTCATCGCTTTGCCCCAGCAGGGCATCGAGAACATCCACACTATCGGGACCCGCATCCAGCGACACACCCGCAAGCGCAGCAAAAGACGCGAGAAAATCGACCTGACTGACCAGCGCATCAGACTCCCCGGTCTCCACATTACCGGGCCAGGAAACAATAAAAGGCACGCGAGTACCCCCATCGTACATACTGTATTTTCCCCCGCGCAACGGACCTGCTGGCCGGTGATCGCCGCACAACTCAACCGCCTCGTCGTAATAACCATCATTCAACACCGGACCGTTATCACTCGAAAAAACCACAATCGTATCTTCTTTTAAACCACACCGATCGAGCGCATCGAGCATCTCGCCAACACACCAATCCATCTCGGCAATCGCATCGCCGCGCGGACCCAATCCAGTACTCCCCACAAATCTGGGATGCGGCAACCGCGGAACATGGGGCTGGTGAAAAGCGTAATACAGAAAAAAGGGATTATCCTTATTCGTCTCCACAAATGAAACAGCCTTATCCAAAAACACATCCGCCATATCTTCATCCACCCAAAGTGCTGCCTCGCCCCCCCTCATATACCCGATCCGACTCACGCCATTGACAATACTCATATCGTGCCCATGGTGAAACATCATCTTCAGCAACTCGGGATTGTCCTTCCCCGTCGGCAAATCCGGAAACGGCTTATTCTTATCGTACTCCACCTCAATCGGATCAGACGGATCGAGACCCACCACATCTCTGCCATCCAGATACACACACGGCACGCGATCATTGGTCGCAGCCATGATATAAGAATAGTCAAAACCAATATCCAGAGGCGTCAGCGGAAGCGGCTCATTCCAATTCTGATTCCCCTCACCAATACCCAGATGCCATTTCCCAACAACACCCGTAGTATAACCCGCCTCCTTGAGAACAGCAGGCAACGTAGCAGTGCCTGGATCTATAATAAGCGGCGCATCCCCGGGCAAAATATGCGCGCGTTCATTGCGCCAGGAATAAGAACCCGTAAGCAGGCTATAGCGCGAAGGCGTACACGTCGCCGCCGTAGCATACCCCTGATAAAATATCACACCCTCAGAAGCCAAACGATCAATATTGGGCGTATCGAGTGCCGTGGCACCGTAACAACTCACATCTCCAAAACCGAGATCATCCGCGTACATAACAACAATATTGGGGCGCTTTGACGAATCTGCCATATTTTTTGTATCCTTTCGTTTAACTACTGGCGCAATCGTACCTCGTTGCGTACATTACGGGTTCGCAATATAGAACGTAATCCAAATCGCAAGCAAGCGGAAATAATCGCCACACCTATTGTACAAGGAGAATATATGATTACTCGACTGACGATTCTCGCGTTATTGTTGACCCTGCCCGCCTCAAAAGCCATGGCGGAAACCAATCCCCCAGCCGAAGGATTCAACCAGTCAGAATCAGATGCAAAAGCAATAGAAATTGCCGATGCAGTCATGGAAAAAATGGGCGGATGGGAAAATTGGAATCAGACCCGATACATCACATGGCGTTTCTTTGGACGGCGCATGCACGTATGGGACAAATGGACGGGCGACCTGCGGCATGAAGACGGGGACATGCTCATCTTGACGAACATAAACACCAAAAAAGGCCGCGTCTGGTTCGGAGGAACAGAGCAAACAAACCCCGACTCAGTAAAAAAATACATGAATCAGGGTTACAGGCGGTGGATCAACGACTCTTACTGGCTCGTCATGCCCTATAAATTGAAAGACACGGGCGTCACCTTAAAATACAGCGGCGAAGACAAAACCCTGAACGACCGACCCGCGCACAAATTGACCCTCACCTTTCAAGACACCGGCGTCACGCCGCAAAACAAATACGACGTATGGATAGATAAAGAACACAACCTGGTCACAGAATGGGCATTTTATCGCAACGCATCGAACGCAGAACCGCGATTCCGCAGCCCGTGGACAAACTGGACAAAACACGGCAACATCCTGCTCTCCGACGGACGCGGATCAACGCGCAGAGGCGAACGCAAGCATACGGATATTGCCGTCTTTGATACATTACCCGCCTCGGTATTCGAAAGCCCCGACCCCGTAGATATGATGGCCCTCAAAGGATCTATGTAAATCTATCCCGCGAGAATACCCTTGAGCGAATCAAAACCGCCTTGAAAAACGCCATTGCCGATAAAATCGACCAGTTCCTCTTCTTCATCTGCTGGACAGCCAAATTCTGCAGTCCACTGAATATACGTTCGATTGCCATCCGTAACAGGCGTCAAACTCAGCGTTGCCACATAGTCTTCAACCGACATAGGCGACTCGAGAATAGAATACGTACACGTAAAAGTAACATCGCTCAACGTCAGCAATTGTTCGCGAATATTCCCGCCATCATGCAAATTAAAATTGCGAATACAGCCCACGCTATCGCTGGATTCACCACCTTCAATATGGCTATCTGCAATCGCGGGATGCCATTCGGGCAACGCATTAAAATCGCGAATCTTTTCCCACACAGCATCTACTGAAGCGTCGAGCACTGAACTGACAAAAACATTAGCCTTGGCCATCTCATCCTCCTCCATTGGTTATTATTATTTAAATAGCAAGCAAGTTCGTAAAATACAGTTTAAGATGCCACCTCTTTCCATTCCAGGCGGACCTTAAGTCCATTCAATTCCCTCCAGGGAAGATGGCCTTCATGTTGAAGCCTCCCGACGACGATACCCGGGGCAATACCCTGTTCGTCAGCGAATGCACAAACCACTTCCTCTTCGCACGGACAACTTGCAACAAACCGCTCCCACTCCCGCTTCGGCACCAGCCTATTTGTCGCCCATTCATTCGCTTCGGCTTCAAGGTCCGCAATCTCACCCTGTTTCATGCCATCAATAAATACGCTTTTCTTACTGTGGAGAAGCACATGCGCGGCCTCGTGGAACAAGCTGAACCACAAATGGTCGTCTGTCTTGTAGCGTGCGCTCAACTGGATTATAGCCTTCCGAGGGGAAAGCCACCACGCTGCACCACTAAGGGCTGTTTTCGGTAACGGCTTGATTAGAGCCAGCGCAACGCCAGCTTGATTGCAGAGTTGTTGTGCAGCGGGTAGCCCTTTTTCTATTGACACTTGCGTCAGCCCGCGAATCTCTTGTAACGCCTGCTTAAAACGCATCTCATTGTAGTCGGCGCAATCCTGTTGTTCTGCATCAAGCTCTCCGAGCCGGAGCCACGTTGCCAGCGCAATCTCATCGCTCTTAAAACTCGGCGAATGTCGATATGCTACATTCGCCAAACTATACTTCATGTGCCAGGCCTTAATCGAACCAACTCCGAAAAATGAGAGCAACCCAGACACAGACTCCACATCTGACTTTGACTTGCGAAGAACACCCCGTTTCACGAGTTCATTAACCGGAAACTGTTTCAACCACTCTGAAGATTTGGCGGCTTCCTCCGCCTCGGATTCTCGGGCGCATTGAAGACGGTAGGCGGCTTCAATGCCGAGCCATACGTTCGCGTCAACGCCCAGCACTCTTTCAAACTGTAATGCCGTCGCTGGCTCAAGGGAGGCTTTCCCAGAGATGATCTCGCTGATCAGCTTCGGAGAGCGCCCACACCGCCGCGCGAACTCGGCCTGGGATATACCTTGCGCTTCCAAACGCTCCTCCAAAACCCAGCCCGGCGGGACCGCATAGTCTGGAAGATACTCATGAACTGCTGCCATTGCTCGCTCCTTGTTCAGTGGTAGTCGATCACTTCAATGATCGTGATAGCACTCACTTTCTTCGCATCTATTCCTCCATCCTCCTTCCGTGGTATAGGATTGTGATTAGGCTCAAAAATTAGCCGATAGGGATAGACAAGATTAACGGCATATTGCTCGTCGCGATCTCCTCGAAGCTGGTGACACCGATCTGGCGGAGTCGTGGGCACCTGCTCTAATGTCTCGGCGGCCTTTAGCGTAGCGAGGCGGATCATAATCACCTTTGCCATACGAGGGCCATACACCCTTTGGAGTAAGCGAGCAGAGTTAAAAGTTCTCGCGGTCTTACTTGTTCGAAAGGTGATGTCCAATACCCCGACTCCTATTAATCGCTTTTTTCGTTACCTAATAGGTAATATATTATCAGGTTTTATTCAGAGAGGCAAGAATAATCTGGCAGCAGGAGCACCACTATCTGGACGCCAGTGTGAAAAGCCTCTTTGCCAGACCATATTAACCTGCTATATTCCTGAACCTACTATTCCTCGCCTAATCAATAACAGGAGATCAGCATGGAGCTATTAAAAGAATTGTGTGAATGTTCGGGAGTACCTGGGCGCGAAGAGCGGTTGCGCGAAATCGTGCGGCGAGAGTTGGAACCCATCGCAGATGAACTTCGCGTAGATGGAATGGGCAACTTAATCATCAAAAAGAACGCAAGCGCGGGCGAGAACCCCAAAAAACTAATGCTGGCCGCGCACATGGACGAAATAGGCTTTGTCGTATCCCACATCGACAAACAGGGCCTCTTGCGCCTCGTACCTCTGGGTGGACATGACCCTCGCAACATGGTCGCACAGCGCGTCACCGTCGCTGGCACCGAAAAAGACCACACAGGTCTGCTCTACCCCGGAGTAAAACCCCCGCATATCCAGACAGAAGCTGACCGCAACAAAAAACTGGACGTCAGTGACTTTGTCGTAGATCTCTACATGTCAGCCGACGACGTGAAAGAAGAAATCGAAATCGGTGCAATGGTAACACTACAACGCGACTTTGTCGAAATCGGCAACGGCGTAAGTTGCAAAGCCATGGACAATCGGATCGCCGTATATGTCATGATCGAAGCCGTAAAACGGGCCGAATCCTTCGCCTTTGAAACATATCCCGTAGCCACAGTACAGGAAGAAATTGGCCTGCGGGGTGCAACCGCGAGTGCTTTTGGCGTAAATCCAGACGTGGGCGTAGCACTGGACATCACACTGGCGGCCGACATACCGGGCATCCCCGAACACGAACAGGTCACGCGCCTGGGGGATGGCACTGCAATAAAAATTCAGGATTCCAGTTCAATTTCACATCCGGGATTGGTCTCACACATGAAAACCCTCGCAAAAGAGCGCGACATCAAATACCAGATGGAAATACTGCCCCGGGGCGGCACAGACGCAGGCGGAATACAGCGAATTCGAGCCGGAGTGCCCGTAATCACCCTCTCCATCCCCACGCGCTACGTCCATACATCCATCGAACTGGCCGACAAAGACGACATCGACGCCACCATCCAACTACTGGCAGCCTTTCTCGAAGAAGGCCACCGCACGGATTGGGACATGGTATAACGGATCATTGCTCCTCATGAAACAAAAACGAAAGCAACGTAAACCGACGTCCCTGGGTCACGGGCTGGACCTCGTGGAGAAAAGAACTGGAAAACGCGATCGCATCGCCTGCTGGCGGGCGATAGCGGTGGGGACCAAACTCGGGAAAAACGAGATACCCACCTGTATAATCATCATTGAGATTGAGCGTAAGCGCAAAGCGGCGATGGGCAGTTGAAGGACTGAGATTATCGCGATGGGCGCGAAAAAACCCCCCACTCTCCGAGTCATAACACGCTATTTTGAAACCCTCAAAACGCGTCGCCCGGTAGTGGAAAGCGCGTTGCACCTCGGGCATAACCCGGCGCCCCACCGTAGAAGTAAGCAAACGCAAAAGGCGGGCATCGGTAACCTCGTGATCTCGCCGCTTTTTGTTCTCATAATCGATAACATCGCGTCGAATGCCAGATCTGGAGCTTTCAACCCCGGTCTCTATATTCCCCTGTGTCGCCCACACATTGATAAGCGCCTGGCAGATATCTGGAGTCAGAACATTTGGAATGAGCAGAACGGGCGCCTGGACATCGACATCAATCGCCCGATGAGAAGGCAGGCTCTCAAGGGCCTGATAAACCTGACCAAAAGCCTGCGGATCCTCAATCCCCAACAGAACCCGCAGATTGGCATCCAGCGCAAACGCGGCAAAATCTCCCTCGAGACCATAAGCTTTGCCAACCGCGTTTTCACCGTCGATAAATACAGTGACATTGGCCTTCGCGAGTCCCAATGGACCAACAACAAAAACATCTACCTCTTCCGAACGCTCCAAACCTTCCAAAACCTGTTCTTCCCCTGTAAAAATCAAAAGCGTCGGACGACCGCCTGCGCGGGAATAAAAGCGCGTTTGAGAACCGTCCATTATCGGAAGAACAAAGTCGGGAGCGCGTTCGCCCCGGTTCAGGATACCCATAGTGAGCCTCTTAGCGTTTAACATGAACCACCATTTACCCTGCTTCTGCCTATCTCTTCTCTTCCTCGGATGCCTCGCCCCCGACCCGGGACAGAACACGCCCACCCAATCCTCATCCAGCGCTCAAAAACACATACCTCAAACCCGTGCCCCCCTCAAAATCGACCCTGCCATACTTAAGAACCGCACCTTTAGCGAAGCCCCCATGTTCTCACAACAGGTCAAACAGGGCAAACTCCCACCCGTCTCTGAAAGACTACCCGAAAATCCTCTCGTCATCGTGCCCATCGAAGAAATCGGCACCTATGGCGGCACATTGAGACGCGCCCTCACCGGCGACATCGTGCAAACCCCGGGACCCAACAAAACCCTCAACGAAAACCTGATGGGCTACGAACGCCCCTTTCCAAACAGCATCCAATACAACCTATCTGAGCACTTTACTTATGAGGACAGCGGCAAAGTCGCAATTTTCAAAATTCGCAAAGGCGTCAAATGGTCCGACGGCCACCCATTCACCGTTGACGACATCCTCTTCTGGTATTACGACATGACCTTTGACGACAACGCCCGTCAAAACCCCTTTCCACCAGCCGGATGGATGGTAGATGGCAAACCCATGCGGTTCAAAAAAATCGACACACACACCCTCGAAATCTCCTCACCCAAACCCCTGGGTCGCGTACTCCACGAACTGAGCCGCGCTCTAATCGCCGCGCCAAAACACGTCCTATCGCCCCTGCACCCCAAATACAATCCCAAAACCGATTACAACGCCTTTCGAGAAGCCACGACCAGAGCGCAATTGCTCCTGCAGCCCGGCATTCCCCGCATCTCAGCCTGGATCCCTGTCGAATGGATCCGGGGTCAGCGCATCATCTATGAACGCAACCCCTACTACTGGAAAATAGACACAGCGGGCAATCAACTCCCTTATGCCGACCGCATCATCTTCAACGTCATCCAGGACCCCCAGGTCATTCTGCTAAAATTCATCAACAGCGAACTCGACCTGATCGGGCGTTATACCCGCATCGACATGTTCCCCACCCTCAAAGTAAAAGAGAAAACCGGAAAATTCAATCTCCGACTCACCGGACCCAACAGAGGACCGGCCTACCACCTCAACTGGGACGCGCCCAACCCCGCATTGCGAGAAGCTTTCCGCAACAAAAACGTCCGCATCGCGTTCTCACACGCGATAAACCGCGAAGAAATTGACGAAATTGTCTTCCACGGCCTCCTCGACCCCTCGGGCTATTCCTTTGGGCCTATAAGCCCTTACTTTTCTCCAAAAGCCTATAAAAAATACGCCGAATACAACCCCGACAAAGCCAGACGCCTCCTCGACAGCGAAGGCTATATCGACACCGATGGCGATGGCATCCGCGAACTCCGAAACGGCTCACGCTTTGAACTCACCATCGACTTCGTACATCCCGGCGGCATGTTCAACGGCCAACCCGTCTCTGAACTGGTTGCAGACCACTGGCGAGCCATAGGGATCAAAGTCAACCTCAACGGGGGCCTGCGCGACATCATCGTCCCTCGCCGCTACAACTGCGAATACGATGTTCACTACTGGGGCCTCGAAGGACCCAACGCCCCCTTAACCTATCCCATTGGCTGGGCTATCCTGGCTAAAAACGTACCCTACTGGCATCAAAAAGCCTGGGACGAAGGTCCCCCCTGGCTGCGCGAAGCCACCCAATACGTCCGCCTGGCCATGACCACCGTCGATACTGCAAAACTCCGCACGTACATGACCCGCGTGCGCGACCTCCACACGGAAAACGTCCCCATCATCACCATCGGTTCCGCGTACCACGTCTGGGGAGCCAGCAGTCGCCTGGGCAATGTCCCATATCAAAACGTGGCCGACAACGCCTTTCTGGGCTGGAGTCGGCCAATATTTCACGAACAGATATTTGTGAAAAGCGGTCAGTGATTACAAAAAAGACCTCAGAAAATTTGCAGACCGGGTCGCGGCCTCATCGGGCGGCAGATCTCCGCCAAAGGCGTGATGTAGCGTCACGTAGCCGCGGTAATTGATACTGTGTAACCCATCAAAAACTTCTCGAAAATCTATCCCACCAGATTCATCGAGCGGTCGCAAAGTGGAATAAACCGTGCCCCGCACATAGGTCGTCATAGGCATATCGCCATTGGGGTCTGGAACGTGATTTTGCAAATAAACGTTAAAGAGATAGGGTGCAAAGCGTTTGAGGGTCTCGGGACCGTAGTCTTCACCGCACAGAGCCAAATTTGCAGGCTCGTAAATAATCCCAAAATTTGGTCGGCCAATACTCTGAAGCGTCTCAATCGATCCCGTCACCGTCTCAAAAAGACTCTGGGTATGAGATTGATGTGCCAGGCGTATATCTCGCTCGGCTGCCTCATCGGCTGCGCGTTGGGCGTGCGCGATATCTGCATCGGTCTTGATACAGACGCGCAGTAAATCGCAACCAAGCGCGTCTGCCAGATCGAGATGCGGAGTAATATTTCGCAAACTATCCGGTCCCTCGGCACCATTCTCGGGTATGGCAAAATCGCCGGTTGCCATTGAAACCGCGAGATTGTGCCTCTTCAAAATACGTTGCACTTCAACAATGCGTTCGGGCGGACTGTGCGTACCCACACCCGAAGCGCGCATGCAAAGTGCTTCATAACCCGCGCTTTGGGCAATCTCCGCGAGATCGGGCAAAGCGATAGTCAAATTGCGCTTATTGCGAAAACTTTCGGCCACGCGGACAGAGAGAGAAAGTTGCATTGCAATCTCCATTGGAAGTGTGAAGTAGGAAGTGTGAAGTAGGAAGTGTGAAGGGTGGCCTTCTAACTTCTAACTTCTTCCTTTTCACTTCTCTTGGTAGAAATTCAACTTGCATACGGTGAAATTTTAACTATCCTTACGGCTACACATATTTTTTACTGCGATGGAAGGCGGACGTCATGATTGAAATGCAGGTTGTGGATTTACGTCAAGATCATACGGAACAGAACGTGGTGTGGCTACAAAGTGTTGAAGGCAGTGTGATGGTACCCATTGAAATTGGTCCTGTCGAATACCGGTCTATCCGCTCAGAAATCGCAGGCAAATCTATGCCGCGACCTCTCGCGTATGATTTGATGTGCGCGATGCTGGCACATTTTGATGCCGAAGTTGAAAAAGTGCAGATTGTCGATTTAAAAGATCATATTTTTTACGCCGAACTCATCCTCTTTGCTCGAGGAGAGCAAGTGCGTTTAGACGCCCGCCCCAGTGATAGCATTGTGCTGGCACTCAAATTTGGCGCGCCCATCTATATGGATGCCAAAATCATTCAACAAGTGGGATTCAAAGTCCGCCGCACCGAATACGGTTATGAGCTTGAGCAGCTAAATCCACCCCA
This sequence comes from Gemmatimonadota bacterium, assembly GCA_009838845.1. Taxonomy (NCBI): domain Bacteria; kingdom Pseudomonadati; phylum Gemmatimonadota; species Gemmatimonadota bacterium. The sequence continues at coordinate 27,376 of VXRD01000123.1, forward strand.
TGAACAAGACACACCTGAAGAACCCGTCTTAGACATCGCGCAGGCAGCCGATCAGCCAGTACAGGGTGTTGATTCGCAGGGGCAAGATATGGATCCCGATGAATTGCTGGAAGTTTTGAAAGAACAGATGAATAAAGCTGTCAAGGAAGAGCGATACGAAGACGCGGGAATAATTCGAGATGAGATTGAGCGGATAGAAGAGAAAAGTAAGACGTAAGAGGACTGCCCCCCTCTCACGTCTCACTTTTTACGTCTCACCGCCTTTTAAACAGGTAGCAACACAGTGCTATGCGCTTCGACATGGCCGATATTCTCGTCGATTTCGCTGCGGTTCATCATCCCAACAGTAATCGCGTCAACCGCTGGAATATCGAGAACATAGTGAATCGCATCGCGTGCGGGCAGGTCACCGCGGCCCACGACTTTCATCCCGTAAACGCCGATATCATTGGCATCCATTTCCTCTAAGATGGGAACAACGCGTTCGGGCGGACCATCCATATTCTTCCCGGCATAGTTGATACGCGCCAGAACAACATCGACCCATGGGGTGATGGCCGCTTGCTGGAAGGCATCAATATCGTGACAGGAAACACCGTGTGCGCGAATGATGCCTTTTTGTTTTTTATCGGCAAGGACATCCATAACACCCCGATAGGAACTGGGCCAGTCTTCATCTGTCAGACAATGCATAAGCACGATATCGATATAATCCGTATCTAACTCGCTCAAAATGCGATCCATATCGCGCTCTGCCTCATGGGCTGTTGTCGCACGAATCTTGGATGTAATCACAACCCGCTCGCGATCGATATGCTCCAATGCACCTGCGAGATGGGCATGACTGCCGTATTGATCGGCACTATCCCAAAACGTGACGCCTCGTTCAAAGCCATAGATAAGCAAGTTAACAAGTTCGCGCGTCCCCAGATCCGTCTGATTGGAACGCCCGCCCCAGCCATTGGTACCAGTACCAAAACTGAGTTGAGAAACCAATATACCAGTCGTGCCGAGTTCGACGGTTTTCACGGTAAACTCCTTTCCGTCTTCTAAGTTTTTTGTCCCAATTGTTTGTATATTAAAGCACAGTCTTGCATCCGTCAATGGAATTTGGTCCCCTCTCCTATGAGGAAGGAATATTACCACCATGAGACTCGGGCTAATTGGATTGCCGCAGGTCGGTAAAAAAACGCTATTCCGCTTACTAACCGGACACACAGGTGAAATGGGACAGGCAAAAGTACGGGACGAGCGATTTGATCGGCTGGTAGAAATGTACAAACCCGCACGCGAAGTACCTGCGGAAATGGCATTTGTACTATTGCCCGACCTGGACACACAGACCGAACGCAACATACCTGTTCTTCAAGACCTGGAGCGGGTAGATGTAATCTGCTTCCTCGCCCGGGTATTTGAAAACGACACCGTCTTTCACATAGCGGGCGACGTAGATGCCAAACGCGACATACAGGCTCTTTGGGAAGAATTATTGCTCGCCGACCTGATCTTTGTAGAAAAGCGACTGGAGCGAATAGCACAAGACCGGCACACAAAAGACAGGCTGAGAATAGAGCAAGAAAAGGACTTAATGACGCGCATGCAGACGCATCTGGAAGCAGGGAAACCCCTGCGCCAGTTTGCACTGACCTCAGACGAAGTAAAACTCACATCCAGCTATCCCTTCTTAACCACCAAAGCAGTAATCGCAGTGCTAAACACAGACGAAGACCAGATCGGCGACGACGGAATTATAGATGAAATAGCCGCTGATTTTGCCGACTGTGGTTTTGAATGGATTGCAATATCCGCACAGATCGAAGAAGAAATCTCCCTGCTCGACGACGAAACGCGCGAGGAATTTCTCGCCGACCTCGGCATCGAACAACCCGCACTGGATCGGCTCACCTTATTGTGTTACAAAACCCTGGGCTTGATCTCATTCTTCACAGTAGTTAACGACGAAGTACACGCATGGACCATCCCAAAAGGCACCCTATCACCAAAGGCGGGCGGCGCAGTTCACGGCGACATCGAGCGGGGATTCATCCGGGCCGAAGTCATGCGCTACGAAGACTTAATCACACTGGGAGACGAACAAAAAGTAAAAGCAGCGGGCAAGCTCATGGTCAAAGGAAAAGACGCAGAGATCTTTGATGGCGATGTAATACACTTCTTGTTTAAGGTTTGAGATTGGCCCTGTTATTTTCCTTTACATACAGCCCCTTTTTGCATATTATTTCACGCTCCACAAAGATCTGTATCACCACAACAGGAGATCGCATAATGGCCGCCAAAATCTCGGAAATATTCACTGAATACGAAGAAGCAAACAAAGACCTGGAACCCACCACCAGCAGGCTGGATACCGAACAAGAAATCCCGGTGGAAAAATACTGCTGCATCACGGGTGAAGCGGTAAAATCGAGCTTTTGCCGTTATCCCGACCCAAAAGAAGACACCATGATGGTCATATCAAAAGAGCAGATGCTATTGCACTCCCGCAATGGTGGCAATATTTCACAGATATTCAAGCAAGTATTGGCACTTCGCAGAAAACGGGAACAGTAAGAAACGCCCCATCGCGGTATCCATCCCTCACCCCTTTCGAGAAATGCGCGTGCAAGACGGCGTTTTGAAATACGGCTTTGTGGGTCCAGCACTGATCTTTCTGATCGCGTTCAACATCTTTCCCCTCTTTTACAACATCTACCTCAGCTTTACCGATGCCGAACTCAGTGGCGGCATTGCACAACTCGTGGGCGGGCGCAACTACGGCGTCATCTTTGACGACACGCGCTATGGCACTGCCCTTCGCACCACCGGACTATTCGTGGTCCTGGCAGTCGCGACCGAACTCCTTCTCGGCTTTGCCCTTGCCCTCGCCCTTCAAAAACCCTTCTGGGGCAAACCCGCCATCACCACCATACTCCTGGTACCCATGATGCTATCTCCCGCAGTTATGGGCCTGTACTGGAACTTTATCCTCAATGGTCACTACGGCGTCGTCAATCAAGCACTATCCGTCTTTGGCCTCTACCAACCGCAATGGCTGACCGACCCCGATTTGAAGCTCTTCTCCATCCTGATGATCGACATCTGGATGTGGACGCCGTTTATGATGCTCATTGCCCTTGCCGGTCTCAATGCCATTCCCAACCACCTCTACGAAGCCGCGGCCATTGACCGGGCATCCAGATGGACCGTCTTTCGGCGCATCACCCTACCCCTGTGCTCACCCCTCCTCTTTCTCGCAGTCCTGCTGCGCACCACAGATGCCCTCAAGCAATTTGACCTCGTCATGGCTGTCACGGGACCCAATGATCGCGCGACCCAAACATTGAGTGCCCTCCTCTATCAAGTCATGTTTCGCGGATATAAAATCGGACTGGGCAGCTCTTACAGCATCGTCATCCTCCTCATCGTCATCGCACTCGCAACTATTTTCATCCGATACATCACCAGCATCCAGGCAAAACAGGGGAGGGAAAGCGCGTGAAGAACTTGAGATGGCTCGTTATTATCCCGTATTTTTGTCTCGCCACACTGCCCCTGTGCTGGCTTTTTCTCACCTCCCTGAAAACTCAGGAAGCAGCGATCAGCGCCACAGCCTCTCTCATGCCAACCACCGCTGAAAACATCGCGCCCGGAGGCCTGAGTTTCGCAGCCACATCAGACGCCTATCGCAAACTGGCAACACCACATACGGGCAAAGCACACGCATTTTTTCACTACCTCTTAAACAGCGTCATCATCGGCCTGCTCAGCACCCTGACATCGGTCGTCCTCGGAACGGGCTGCGCGTATGGATTTAGCCGATTTCGCATTGCAGGTGCGCGGGACTGGCTGTTCTTCATCCTCTCGACCCGCTTCCTGCCCCCACTCGCCGTCGTAGTCCCCGTACTGATGATGTACCGCGTCTTCAATCTGCCCAACACACACCTGGGCCTCATTCTCCTCTACACGGCATTTAACCTCTCGCTCGCGGTCTGGTTGATGAAGGGATTCATAGACGAAATCCCCCGGGCGTATGAAGAAGCCGCGCTCGTCGATGGATACAGCCCACTTCAAGCATTTTACAAAATCATCTTACCCCACTCTGCAACCGGCATGGCTGTTACCGCCGTCTTCTGTCTCATATCCGCCTGGAATGAATACGGCTTTGCGCTCGCGCTCAACAACGCCGAAGCCATCACCGTACCCGTGTATTTTGCCGGACTTCAGGGCAACATCCAGGGCATCCCCTGGCCGCAGATTGCCGCGGGCGTCCTCATCTTTGTCGTGCCAATCGTAATCTTCACAGTACTCGTCCGCAATCATCTGCTGCGGGGTGTGACATTCGGAACAATTAAACAGTGATCATGCCATTTCTCGAACTTCAAAACCTCCAAAAAACCTACCCCGATGGCACGCGGGCAGTCAGGGGTATTGACCTGCGTGTTGACAAAGGGGAATTTATCGTCCTCCTGGGACCCTCGGGATGTGGCAAAACAACCACATTGCGGATGATCGCGGGACTGGAAGATCCAACCGGCGGACGGATCACCTTCGACAACCAGAACGTCACACACCTGCCGCCATCTCAACGCGACGTGGGCTTTGTCTTCCAGTTTTACGCCCTCTACCCGCACATGACCGTCCGCAAAAATATCGCGTTCCCTCTCGAAAACATCGGCACATCCCCCGCAGATACCGAAGCGGCGATAGACCGAGTTGCCCACGCCCTGAGTATCGAAACACTACTCAACCAATACCCCAGACAACTTTCAGGCGGAGATCAACAGCGCGTCTCTCTCGCCCGTGCAATGGTGCGCACACCGGACATCTATCTCATGGACGAACCCCTGGGCACACTCGACGCAGAACACCGATTGGAACTCAGGGCATTTATACGCCGCCAACAACTATCACTCTCCATAACAGCCATCTACGTCACACACGACCAGGAAGAAGCCCTGAGCCTGGCAGATCGCATTGTCGTCATGGACGGCGGCAAAATCAGACAAATCGGATCCCCATCAGAAATCTACAACCATCCCGCAGACCTCTTTGTCGCAAATTTCGTCGGCAGCCCGGGCATGAATCTATTAACCGGACAAATTGTGCAACGCGAGAACGGACTGTCCTTTACCCGTCCGGATACAGACATTCACATCCCCATCCACGCGAACATCGCGCCCGCGCAAATCATCTTTGGCATGCGCCCTGAATTTATCCGCCCTACCAACCGCGGCATACCGGGCAAAGTCATCCTCAGCGAATACCTCGGCAGCCACGGTTACGTACACGTAGATACCCCAATAGGCGAACTAATCATGCGCTCAACCGACCGCTTCGCCATCGGAGAAACAATCCACCTGCACCTGAATGAAACACATATTCGCCTGTTCGATCCAGATACGGAAACAGCCCTCGCATGAATGCCCCATTTCTCAAAATCACTAACCTGTCCAAAAACTACGGCAAAACCCGGGCACTCTCGGAAATCTCACTCTCTCTCCACGCCGAAGAACTCCTCGTCGTCCTGGGCCCAACAGGCGCGGGCAAAACAACGCTCTTGCGCATCATCGCGGGCCTCGAAGCAGCGGACACCGGGCGTATAAAAGTCAATGGCACAGACATAACCCATCAGCTACCTGCAGAACGCGACATCGCCCTCGTCTTTCAAAACTTCTCGCTCTACCCCAACAAAACCGTGCGCCAGAACCTCGCATTTCCACTCCAGGCACCCGGGCGCAACCTCTCCAAAACAGACATAGCAAACAGAATTTCCCACACCGCCGACCTGCTTCGCATAACCCCGCTTTTGGACCGACCCGCCACGAACTTATCCGGCGGCGAAATGCAACGCGTCGCAATCGGACGCGCCATCGTGCGCCAACCCCAACTCTTTCTCATGGACGAACCCCTCACCAACCTGGATGCAAAATTGCGCGAAGTATTGCGCGTCGAACTCATCCGCCTCCAGCGCGACCTGCACACGCCCATGATTTACGTCACCCACGACCGGGTTGAAGCCCTCTCTATGGGCGACCGAATCGCCGTATTATCCGAAGGGAAAATCCTGCAAATCGGTACCCCCGAAGAAATCTACCAGCAGCCCAATTCCCCGACCGTCGCCCGTCAACTTGGCTATCCCCCCATCAACACCATAGACGTCCACAAGCAACAAGACCAATGGTTCACAGCCTCGAATCAACCCCTCATGACCGCAGACCACAACGCCCCTTCAAACGCCACCCTCGGTATCCGTGCTGAAAATATTTCACCCCGTGGAGGCGAAATCCCCGCGACCATCGAAGTCGTCGAAGACCTCGGCGCATCGACCATCTTGCTCGCCGACTGGGCGGGTCAACCCATCCAGATATTGACCTCCGGTGAACAACAGTGGCGCGTCGGAGATGAGATATACCCGTCTATTGACCCGGACCGCGTTCTGGTGTGGGGAACCACAGATGAAAACCCGTAGATCAGGAGTATCGGTTGTTTACTTTGCGACTGGGTTTGGATATATTCTATAGGTGACCATTACTGAGATGCCTCTCTCATTTTTAAGGAGGACAATCACAATGGGCAATGATATAACTACAGAAGCGACAGTCACGCTGAGCATTCAGCAACTGGAAGGACTTATCCGCAAGGTGGTTCGTGAAGAACTCATCGAATTGGCAAAACAGAAACCAGAAATTTTCAACCTCGATAAGAATGCTCCGCTTTATGAGGACATGGAGGATATTCTTAAAAGAAAAAAATCAGGTCGATTGAAGTTTTATACGCACGCAGAAATTTGGGATGAATGAATATCAAGCGTTTTAGCGAGTGTTGGATGTATCACGCGATTTCCCTTATGTTTATCATCAAAAAACCGCCCTTTAACTTCAAAGAGCGGTTTTTTATTTTTTTCTACGTCCTGTGATTCAGCCTTGCTGGAAGAACCTCCAAATTTTATACTGATTAGTGCAAGAATGTATCCAGACATATAGACTAAGCAGCCATTTCCAACCTTGCCGAGTATCAAAGATGATAAAAACTTACGCACTCATCACATTCCTTGTATGCGTCTTGTCGAGTACCAGTTCAGCCTACCAACTTATTGGCACAGCTGCATTATCCGAAGAACTCATCGTCCAGCATTACACCATCAATCCCAGGCTCGACGCCGTTATCGTTGTAGATCGAACCACTCCCACCTTTGAATACCAGACTTTCTACTGCGCTGGCTCGGCAGATGAGGAGGAGGGTAAACAAGGACGGCTACACTTCTTAGAGCATATCATGGCAGGTACTGGAAGCCATGAATATGGAAAACTCAACCAAATCATTGTCGAGAATGGCGGGCAAAGAAACGCCTTTACTTCTACTCATTATACGCACTTCATACTGAGATTTCCGAAGGACAAACTTGACCTCGCAGTTGAGATAGACTCGGAAAGATATTACAACACAATGATAAATGAGGAGGTCATAGAAAAGGAGAAGAAAATCGTATTGACAGAAAGAAGTCGTAGCTTACCAAACTTAA
>VXRD01000124.1 GCA_009838845.1 Gemmatimonadota bacterium
GGGAGGGTTTATCCCCAAATTTAAGGCTAATTTAAACATTGCTAATTAATACGTTTTACATCAAATTTAGTGGCAAGGGCAGTCCCATCAAACCACCCTTGCCGTATCCGCATAGCCATTTACCATCTAACCTGGAGTTGTCAGATGAAACAACAAGGAATGTCCATAGCTACGCAGGATTTAGCTAAAGTACTAATTAGCAGAATGGAAATTGAAATGCATTCAAAAGGGTCTATGACGGACGAAATCGAATATCAAATAAACACATTCAGGTATAAAATGCTGAAAGATCACGCAGAAAAGCTGAAAATAAAGCAATGAATTTCCGCTTAATTCGGGCTTGTTATCTTAGTTCTTTTCGCTGTTTGGGCACGTAGAAAAGTGTTGCTTCGCCAGTAATTATTTACTATAACAGCGAAAAGTGGCAAAGGGGCTATTACCAGTAGCCCCTCCGCCCAAACATTCATCCGCCGCAAACGAATGAAAGGAAACAAGCTATGAGCATTATTAAAGTGATGGAAAAGTTCAAAAGTCAAGAGGATTGTATAGAGTTCCTTGAGTATTTGCGATTCAACGGCAATCCTTACTGCCCTCTGTGCGGCAATCACAATGTAAGCAGGAAGAATCCGCAGGATGCGACAGAACGTTGGAGATGTCGAAGCTGTCGAAGTTCATTTAATGTCTTGAGCGGGACGATATTCAGTGGGACGAGGACACCTTTGAGAATCTGGTTTCTTGCAATCGTTTTGATGACGTACCAAAAGAAAGGCATTTCGAGCTACGCATTGGCAGAACTGCTTGATATATCACAAGATAACGCTTGGAGGATACAGGACAAGATAAGACAAGAGATGTATGCCGAAGCCAACGAAACGCTTGTGCAAGCAATCACAGGAATTGCTGAAATGGACGAGACGTATGTGAGCATCAAAACAGAGTATCCACACAGTTCTTGGACGGACAAGATGGCAATTCTCGGTGTGACTTCAAGAACAGGCAAGGTCGCTATGAGAAGAACATACAGTACTGATAACGAGTCTATGCAATGGTTTGTATCTCAATATCTTGATTTGAACAACGTGACGCTCTATACTGACCAATATAGAGGATACGCCAAAATGAAAGAAATTGTAGAACATGCATTTGTGAAAAGAAAATACGGTAAATTTATTGACGATATACATACGAATGGAATGGAGAGTCTTTGGACTGTCGTCAAACGTACGTTCAGAGGGACATATTATCATTGTAGCGAAGAACGGATTAACAATTTTCTTGCTGAAATCTCATTTCGACTTAATTGGAGACACCTGAAAAGAGAGCAGATATTAAAGCAATTCCTCAAATTCTGTCTGTTCAAGCATCGAGATATAACATATCACGTTATAAATGATAGCTGGATGCTGTGACCAACGGGGCATTAGAAGCCTGCTTAGAACAATTATTTATTTTCGTTTGACAATCCATTTTTAGTCGTTATATTTACCGCGTCGCTAATCCGCAGATCCCGTTTAGACGGGTATGTCTGCTAAATAAAATAGCTCTCTCAAAGATTCAGGGTCGCTCCTTGAATTAGAGCAAATAGGCAGGACAACCGCGTTCTAAATTTTCTGCGCGATTGGCGACAAATGCCCGTCATCAAGAGGATGCGAGCAAACGTCAACCCAAGCGGAGGATATAGCGATGCGTCTTTGCATTTTAGCAGTAACAGTTTTCTTTGTGGTATCAGGTTGTTACACAGCAACGATTGACACAGGACGTAAACCCTCAACAATTGTTGTGCAGAAGAATTGGGCACATGGTTGGCTGTTCGGATTAGTACCACCTTCAACTGTCCAAGTTGCCTCGAAGTGTACCAACGGAGTAGCAAAAGTTGAAACTCAACTTTCATTCCCAAATCAAATTGCAAATGCACTCACAGGTGGATTATATTCGCCAATGACTATACGCGTGACTTGTGCAGAGAAATCAGATCTGAGCAAGATTGATAGCGAGACCAATTTCTCAATAAGCAAGGACGCATCAACCGAAGAATATCAGAACGTATTTATGTTAGCAGCCAATGCCGCAAAAGAGTCAGGAGAAACAATATTTGTTAGGATGAAAGACGAGGAAATAAGAATTGACTTCTGACAGATGTTTGAATATTTGGGGGCAGGTGTTGGACGCACCTGCCCCGTAGCCCGATCATTCCAATTTAACCCTTTTCAGAGACATTAAATTTATGACCGAGCAAAATAAAGAAGAATTGAGAAAGCAGCACGAAGAATTAGCGAGAGGCTTGGCAGAGATAAACAATCCTTTGTCTTACCAAGATGTGTTACGCAGACAAACAATTGCGGACTATAAGAGTCAGAGGAACCCAAAGGACTTTTTCAAGAAATAACTTCCAGACCTTTCCCATTTCACACCTGGAAGTCGAGGGCATTGGATCAGTATTGATCTGATGCCTATTTTGTTGCGTCAATAACCCGTTGATCCCGATATATCAGAAGAGGGATTTGATCGTGTTCACAATCGGAGTTTTTGGGATTATTACCGATGACAAAGACCGCGTCTTGTTGTGCCACCGACGCGACTTCGATTTGTGGAATTTACCGGGTGGTGGCGTTGAGGCAGGCGAGAGTCCGTGGGCTGCTCTGGTGCGAGAGATAGAAGAAGAAACGGGTTTGAAAGCTGTGCCCGTCCATCTCAGTGGGGTGTACAGTAAAACAGATAAGAATGAGATCGTGTTGTCATTTTTTTGCCAGGTTACAGGGGGTACAATCCAGCTTACCGATGAGGCGGATCAGATTGAGTATTTTCATTTAGATCGTATCCCGAGCAACACGTCCCTAAAGCAGGTCGAACGCATCAAGGATTACTTCGCGGACAAGACGAGGACCTATTACAAGGTACAAACAGGACCTTCTGCTATTGATTTGATCAACGTTTGAATGAGTCAAGATGAAATCCCATAAATTTACTGATTATACGTACTTAGAAATCAAGGATATGGTTGACGCCGGGTGCCTGGCGATTGTACCCACGGGATGCACCGAGCAACAGGGTCCGCATTTGTCAGTGGATTTCGACACATGGTTTGCGGAAGCTGTTGCGTTGGAGGCAGCGCAGTATGCGGCACGCTGTCACGATGTACGTGCTCTGGTTTTGCCAGCTATGCCATTTGGTCCCACGCCCGAACATCGGGGTTTTGGCTCAGGATATGTCAATATCCCGCACGTTGTTCATGAAGCGTATGTCTATTTTGTCCTTGAATCGCTGGCAGAGCAGGGCTTTGGCACTATTGTTGTCTGGCGCGGCTGCGGTGAGCATCGACTGCAGGAGGCGGTGGACAGGTTCAACGCGAAATTCCATCCGGGATGCAAAGCTTGTCTTCCACCCCTGCCATATCACGACATTTGGTGCCGTGTAGCTGATCCCAGCGTTCCAGGTGGTCACGCCGATAGTTTTACGACTTCGATTGCGATGTATCAACGCCCGGACACGGTTAGACTCGAGAACATCCCTTCGTCCAGTTCAAGAGAAGTGAATTGGGATGATCCGCATCTCGATTTCACAAAATACTCAGATACTGGTGTTATTGGTGATGCGACCAGAGCGAGTGCGGAGTTGGGACGCAGGCTTTGGGATGAGGTCATATCGACTACAGCGGGGATTTTCAGAGATGCTATTGAACTTTCTGAGTAAAGGACGACGTCTGTAAACCACAACAGGGAGGTAAATTATGATTAAGCGACTTGTATTTGGTGGATCGGTTATTGAGTCGATCCCGGCAAATGTCGGGTTGGCGATTCTCAGGGTGTTTGTAGGGTTGAGTATGGCATTGGGACATGGATTGGGGAAGATCCCACCTTCTGAGCGGTTTGTGACCATTATAGAAAATTTGGGGTTTCCCTTGCCCGAGTTTTTTGCCTGGATGGCAGCCTTTTCGGAGTTTGGCGGCGGGCTATTGTTGGCACTGGGATTACTCACGCGACCAGGGGCGTTTTTGATATGCTCGACCATGCTGGTGGCCGGGTTCTTACAACACGCAGCGGATCCATTCAGCACGAAGGAGATGGCATTTCTGTACCTGGTTATTACAGGGATGTTCGTGGTTATCGGTTCGGGAAAATACGGGATAGATCCTCTGATACGATCGCGTGACTCACATTTATAGCACTTCCAATAAATCAGTCAGAATATCCCGCGGAGATAGCACTGATGGTAACAAGACTCGCCAGCATGAAAGATATCCGCGCTCTATTCCGCGATAAGCCGGATGTAACCCGTGGACAGATTGATGCGCTTTTTGAGAAACATAGTTTCAGTTCGTCCCGGTCTATCAGGCGCTTGGAGACTAATTTCACAAACCAGATTTTTCTGGTGGAGACTCGCGTCCACGGACGGGTGATCTTGAAGATACAGTTTCGCCAATCCCTCGGTTTCAGTTTGAAAACCGAGTTCGTTGCCACAAAGGCATTGCGCACCACCGCCGGTGTTCCGGTGTCTGAATCTCTGGTGTACGATGGCGATGGAGAATCAGAATGTCTTTTGATCCCATGCGAGTTGGGGAAGTCGGGACTCAATTACTACCTGGGCGCGCCTCGATCACAGCGACTACAGTTAGGCGCATTACTGGGACAAACAGTGGCACATATTCACAGCCAACAGTGTCCGGGAGAGCTTAAATCACAGAAAACGAGTGATCTTGCTTCGTGGGAAGTGACGATCCGGGAAGCAATGTTTGGCGACGGGGTGTTGGCCTCTTCCATGGCGGCAACCCTGCCGGAACTCTGGAGCAGGCTATTGGTTGCTACGGACCCGGTGTCCGAAGTCAGAGTACAAGGCAGCAACGTATTCCTGTGGGGCGAAGCAGGACTCCACAATGTGCTCGTGGAAAACGGCAACTCACTGCGTATTTCAAATGTCCATGATTTCCAATCAGCTGGCTGGGGGACGGCAGCCTATGACCTGCGGCAAGCCGAAGGAGAATATGTGACCAGGCCGAGTTCGGAGTATTTCGAACCCGGATACGTTGATGCTTTTCGATCTTCCTATAATGCCGTCATCGAAAAGCCCCTTATGGAATTGTCGCCTGTAGAGAAGATGGTCCTGTCAATTGTCGCGAATCTCCGGATGATAAGGTTTTTCTGGGACTGCGGTCGTCTTCTACATCCCAGGACGCCTGAATTCCTGAGCGCGGCGGTTTCCGATCTAGAGCACCTGCATGGCGTAGCTGGGTAAACCAACCCACACTGTTCGTGGACCTGTTTTGTAATATAGAAACCATTTTGTCGCTAAAACTGTCACAAGATTAGAAAATCTTCGTGGTAAAAACACTATCTATCAGAGAAAAGGCGTCATTTCATGCAATCCCATTTGGCTTTTCTTCATACTTCACCAGTGCATATCGGTACTTTCAATCGGCTTATGGAGGAAGCTTCTTTAGAATTACCCGTTAGACATATTGTAGAAGAGCAATTTCTGACAGAGGCTCGTGACAGAGGAATCACTCAAAATCTGGATGAACGTATTCGGGATTGTATCCTCTCCGAAAGAAAAAAAGGCGCAACTGTGATACTCTGCACATGTTCTACAATTGGAGCAAGTGCGGAAAAAGTAAATCATTTAACAGATGGTGTTATTGTTCGAATCGATAGACCCATGGCGGAGAAAGCAGTCGAAATAGGTTCTCGAATTATTGTTGCTGCCGCACTTGAGAGTACGATTGCTCCAACTCGTGACCTTATTCTTGAAACCGCAAAAACGCGCCAAAAGCGCGTTGAACTTATTGAGGTTTTTTGTGCTAATGCTTGGATCAGATTTGAGGAGGGAGACCACAATGGATATTTTAGTGAAATAGCCCGAAATATAAAAGACAAAGCACCTGAAGGAGATGTCATTGTGTTGGCACAAGCCTCTATGGCGGGAGCCGCAAATTTGTGCCCAGAAATTTCAATTCCAATCCTCAGCAGCCCTGAAATAGGCTTAATGTATGCAGCCAATGTTTGGAAACAAGTTGGAGACTGAAAATAGAATCCCTATTTGTAGAGTGATGCCTTCACTATTTCGAGGCTATCCCAAGAGTTTAGTCTATGTTTGTTGTTGTGATCATTTCAGCCAATATTGAATGGGATGCTATCGGGAGAATTTTTTCCGATTCTGACCTACAAGCATCTCCTTATGGACAATGGTTTGAGACGCACCTTGACATTAAGGGTGGGCAACAGCCAGCCATATTTTTTCACGGAGGATGGGGTAAAATTTCGGCAGCATCATCAGCACAATATGCTATTGATCGATGGTCTCCAAATCTCGTGGTGAATCTGGGAACTTGCGGTGGATTTAAAGGCGGGGTTGAGAAGGATACGATTGTGCTGGTTGAGCGTACGGTTGTCTATGATATTGTCGAGCAGATGTTGGATGCCGAGGAAGCGATCAGAGATTATACAACTGAGATTGATCTTTCGTGGTTAAGTGAGCCATATCCCCATCCCGTGTTGAGAACTGTTCTGGTATCAGCAGACCGCGACCTGGTGGCAGAAGATATTTCGGTTTTGAAGTCCAAATATGGTGCAGTAGCAGGGGATTGGGAATCGGGCGCAATTGCGTGGGTAGTAAACCGAAATAAGGTCAGATGTCTCATTTTACGCGGAGTTACGGATTTGGTTGGGTCTGAAGGCGGCGAAGCTTATGAAGGCAATGTGCAGATTTATGTAGAAAATACAGAGAGGATAATGAATGATCTGGTTTTGCATCTTCCCAACTGGATTGAGCAGGCGATATGAATAGCAAAAGTTCACATAAAGGACGTTATTTGTAATGGCAAGGAAGAGACTTTGCATAATCGGTTTTGGCAGAATGGGAAAGCAGGCAGTAAATGCATTCGCAGATCAATTCCAAATTGAAGTTATTTCGAGTCGCGATATAAGCTCTGAACTGGTCGATGTTAGAGCGCGACAGTCAAGCAACAATACTGAAAGTCTTTCCGAGGCAGATGTCATTTTTTTAGCTATTCCGGTCTGGGCACTTAGCAAATGGGTTCCGAAGATCAATGAGCATGCCAAATCTGATTGCGTTGTGATTGATTGTTGTACAGCACGACTTGCTGCAGATAGGGAACTGTCAACATTGAATCGAGAGAGGTTTGGACTATCGCATCTCGGTCCAGGCAATATACCCCTATTTGGAAAAGCGGATCCCGAGATATCAGCGTGTTTGAAGCGAATGGGTTGTAAGCTGATCCCCAGGACTGCAGAAGATGAAGATCGCAGAACTGGACCTGGTATGGCACATTTCATTGGGATGGCTCTTGAACTCTATCTACCGGAGGAAGAGCGCGAGAAGTTGCCATCTGGAGCAGGCAGGTTTCTCCTGCAACTGATTGAACACCTGAATACGAACTCGCCTTCCACATATAGAGAGACGCAATTGCTGAATCCGTTTATGGCAGATGCCCGAAAAAAGGTAATCAAGGCTCTTGTGCAATTCGATGAGGCGCTCAATAGAGGAGAATTTAACTTCCAGGCCTATCCGCGCGATAAGTGGAGAGATTGACGTACTCCCAAAGCTGAAGCATTGGGATTCTTGTTGCTTCAGCAGGGATTGTGGTATCAACGGCAGTAGCCAGCTATTCAAGCCTGGTCTTACGCTGCCTCCGCCAGAGGTGGACGCCCCCACCTGTGAATGTTTATCGCTGCGTTGAGGTCTCTATCTATTTCAAGACCACAGCCACAGCGGAATGTTCTTTCTCGCAATTCAAGATTCTCTTGTAACATGCCACATGCGGAGCATGTCTTAGATGTGGGTAGCCACTGGTCGAGTTGCCGAACTGTCTTGCCTGTCTTTTGTGCGACATACTTGAGGATGGTCAAGAAGTCGGCAAAGCCCAGGTCGTTAATCTTTCTGCCCCACAACTGTTGGATGGCTTTGATATTCAGCTTTTCAAAGCACATTACGTCATATTGCCTGCAAAGATGGTAGGCAAGTTGCCAGTGATAGTCCCTGCGCTTTGAGGCAACACGCCGATGCACTCTGGCAAGGTTTACTCTTGCGCTATGGCAGTTGTTGCTGCCTTTCTGCTTACGTGACAGATTGCGGTTGGCTTTTTTCACCTGTCTGGCGTTGCGAGAAAAGAACAAAGGCGATTGTGTTCGTGTGGTGTCTGAGGCTGTCAGGTATGTTTTCAAGCCAAAGTCAAAGCCTGCGGTTTTACCGTTCTTGGCAATGAATGACTTGATACCTTCAGCCTTTGCAACAACACATAGCCACAAGTCACCTACACGGTCACGCTTGATTGTGACCGTCTTGATACTTGGACTTGACCCGTTTTGGTGGGTACCTTATCAGTAATCAGAAAGGAGCCCCACTATGCCACCAACACGTCCGCCTTATCCAGCCGAGTTGAAACGCCAGATCATTGAGCTTGTGCGCGCTGGTCGCTCTCCATCCGAGTTGGCCAAAGAGTTTGAGCCAACCGCCCAGACGATCCAAAACTGGATACGCCAGGCTGATCGAGATGAGGGCCTTCGAGAAGACGGCCTGAAGAGCGATGAGCGCGAAGAGTTGCGTCGTCTTCGACGTGAGAATAAGCAGTTGCGCATCGAGCGCGAGATACTCTCAAAAGCAGCGGCCTGGTTCGCAGCGGAGACCGACGCGAACCCAAGAAAATCTTCGCGTTCGTGAAAGCGCACCAGGCACTTTGGCCTATCGCCACACAATGCCGAGTCCTGGGTGTTTCCCTCAGTGGGTATTATGCCTGGCGAACACGTCCACCCTCTAAACGAGCAAAGGTCGATATGGACCTGAAGAAGCAGATCAAAGTCTTTCACACCCGATCAGATAGCACCTATGGTGCCCCTCGCATCTTTAAAGACCTGATGGATATGGGTATCCGAGTAGGCAAGAAGCGCGTGGCACGTCTGATGCGTGAGATGACCATTTGTGGCGTTTCTCGCCGCAAGAGCACACGAACGACTGTTAAGGCGCATCAGGATAGAAAGGCTCCCGATCTGATAAAGCGCGACTTCACTGTGGCAACGGTCAATAAACTCTGGGTGGCTGACATCACCTATGTACCTACCTGGTCGGGCTTCTTGTATCTCAGTGTTGTCGTAGATGCCTTCTCCCGCCGCGTTGTGGGCTGGGCAATGGCGAGCCACTTGCAAAGTGAGTTGGTCTTATCGGCTTTAAATATGGCACTTTACCAGCGCCGACCCGAAGACGTGATCCATCACTCTGACCAGGGGGCGCAATATACCTCCATAGCATTTGGAAAGCGTTGTCAGGAGGCTGGCGTACGTCCCTCAATGGGAGCTGCCGGCGACTGCTATGACAACGCACTGTGCGAGAGCTTTTTCGCCACCTTGGAGTGTGAACTGATCAATCGCCGATCCTTCCGTACGCATAAAGAGGCTCGGTTGGCTATCTTCTCCTACATTGAAGGGTGGTATAATCCGCATCGCAGGCACTCTTCCATTGCTTACCATGCACCGATAGCTTATGAAAAACTGCATCAATCACAGGCTTGATACACAAGCCCTAAACTCTCCACCATAGCGGGGTAACTCCAACTATCTACATCGAAGTTTCTGCTTTTATGGTATCTGAATACACGCTTGCCGATACGCACTTTGTTACCAGAAAGAAATTTGTAGCCTGCCTGCGCCAGCGTATAGGACTGATACCGAAAGCGTGACCTGAATGTGGGCGGTCGCTTGTTGTCTCTGGCAAAGAACTTCTGGTAGCCAAAATCTATGCGAAATACCACATCTTGCAATGCCTGAGACGGTAGCGCACTCCAATGACCAAACCGCTCAGTTTTTTTCAGTTTTGTCAGATGCTTCTTCAGTGCATACTTGTTCGGATACTTATTGAAACGCTGATAGTATCTCTTGTGCAAAGCTATGAAGTGGTTATACACGCCCGCAAAAGCGTCTATCTCATAGTGCAGGTACTTGTTGCGGTCACACACCGAATACAGCTTGAATTTGTAAGTTATATAGTCCACTATACGCCCTTTTGATTTTCGACGTAGCGTTTCAGAACTCCAAGCGTCACTTCGCCAGCGGTTGCTACAAACTTACTCCGCGTCCACAAAGACGGCAATCTGCTTTTAAGTTCTGGATATTCAGACCGCAGAATATGAGCCGTATAGCCTTTGAGCCTGCCTACAACACTACTCACTGGCTTTGACGGCGTAACAGAAAGAAGCAAATGAACATGATCAGACAAGATTTCACAACCTTGCACTTCATAGCCATATTCGCACTGCTTCTCAAGCAATAAGTCTTTCAGTCGGGTTTGCATGTCAACAGACAGCACTTGGCGTCGATATTTGGTACACCAGACAACATGATAATGGCAACTGAAAACTGCACTGTGCGAGGTGTGATATTTCATGTCAGGACTTTTCAACTTCACGATCAACCCCTTGTGTTAGATTGTATAGGTTCAATCTAATAAATACATAGCACATTGTCATGTAGAATTATTCGAATAGTCTGGTTGATTCACCACCCATATCGCATATTCGCGATATGCCCCAGGCTAAAGCACCGCCCCATAAATTTTAGCGCGTTACATCCCAAGTCTGAAGGACTTGGGGATTACGCGCATTTCAGCTAAATCGCATGCAGACGTACGAATCAATCATTCGAAATGCGCTAACTGAGCCTGTAGAATCCATTATTCAGTTGGATGAAGGCTGGACGCATGTGGTTTTGGAAGTAAACGCGAAGTGGATATTCCGATTCGTTCGGGATCTATCAAATACTCAGCTTGCTGTTGAACAGGCTTTTCTACCCCTTTTCCAGAAAGACTCACCACTATCGATCCCGGAAATACAGCACTCGGGTAACAACTACATAGCCTATGAAAAGATAGAGGGTGACAAGTTTTCTGAGACGATATTTCAGAATCTCGGTCAGAGGGAGAGAAAGACTACGGCAGAAGCTTTGGGCAATTTTCTGTCTTGTCTTCACGCCGTTGCATTCGAACACCAGTATATCAAGGTTGCTCCATTTGGAGGTAAAGATTTTTGGCGGGAATTGTGGCCTGCCGTGTCTCCGCGCCTGCGAGGGCATACTCGGGAGAAAGCCGAAGACTACTTCCAACGAGCAATACCGAAAGTCACGTCTGCCACATATCAGAACGTCATTGCTCACTCGGACTTTGGTACCAACAATGTCCTGATTGATGCGGCACAATCAAAGATTGTTGGGGTGATTGATTTCGGCGATTTGAGTATCAGCGATCCTGCTGTTGATTTTGCAACGTTTTACCGCAGGTTCGGGAAGCAGTTTGCCGAGGATATGGTTGAACACTACCAATTGCCTTTGGGGAAGAACTTCTGGACGCGGGTGGATTATGAGTCAAAGCGGAAGCTCTTTTTTGTTGTTTTTTTTGCTCTGAATTACGGATTTGAGCAGTACGTACCTGGTGTTGTCAGGGCTATTGAATCCCAATTTGTAGATTGATGCCTTCACTATTTCGAGACTATTCCAAAAGTTCAGTCAAAAGGTGTGGGAAATGAAGGTCGGTGATCTGAGCAAGTTCAAGTGCGTTGTTTTCGATTTTGGTTTTACGTTGTCCTCGGATCTCTATTTCAAGGTATCCCCACCAGAATGCCCCGAGTGGCACGATATTATTCAAGAGCATGTGTTCGCCAATCGGCCTGTCTGCAGGATGTGGATGACGAATACCCTGGGTCTTAGAGATATTGCGGCCATTGTCTCCGATCACGCGAATATGGATATTTCTGCGGTTTTGGAAACTATGGAGTTGGGATGCAGGGATCTTGACTTTAACGAGGCAGTCCTGAATTTCGCGCTTGCGCAGAGAAGTCAAGGGAGACGTACCGCGATTGTAACTGCCAATATGGATGTTTTTTCAGATGTCGTTGTTCCATCGCATAGATTGGACGAGAAATTTGACGTGATTATCAATTCTTCCGATTACGGAGAAAACGATAAGCGCGCACTCTGGCCGATTGCATTTAAGGCGCTGGGAGATGATATCCACTATGGAAATAGTCTTTTGATTGAAGATGGCAGCAAGGAGCCAGAGTTGTTCAGAGGTTGTGGTGGTTTTGCCTATGAGTACACTAATGACGAGAGTTTTCTCAGGTGGTTGGACGAGGATGTGCTCTGACTGGAAAAGAGAGATATGGAAATGCTGTCGGAACTTATTCAAACAGACCGATTGATACTCAGGCGGTTTAGCCTTGTGGATGTTGAGGATGTTTTGTTATACGCATCTGATCCGGAATGGGCACGCTTTCTTCCGGTTCCCCAGCCCTATACGAGATCAGATGCCGAAAAATTTGTAGCAGGTCAAGTGTTGCAGGATCGCAAAACACGCGTGTCCTGGGCGATTGAACACGCTGGCTCTGTTATTGGTGGGATTAATATTGGATTTGATTTTGATAATCGCGTTGGCGAAATGGGCTATAGCATTGCCCGACGCTTTTGGGGAAAAGGATTGACTACGGAAGCTGTGGGTGCTGTTATCGACGAATCGTTTTCAGGCTATCCAGATTTGAATCGCATTCGCGCTACAGCCGATGAGAGAAATGTGGGTTCTCTCCGAGTAATGGAGAAGCTGGGCATGGTCCGTGAAGGTGTCTTGCGCCAGGATATCTATCTAAGAGATGAATTTAAAAACATGGTATGGTGTGGGTTATTGCGTGATGAATGGGAGGCTCGAAAAAATAGGTGAAGTGTCCCCTCATCTTTTGCGTAAATTCGGCAACCCGCGGGCCGGTATCAGCTATTACCCAACCCCTGCAAAGTAGCCATTCTTGACCGTTTGATCGGAGACAGTGAAATGGAAAATTACCGTCGTGCTAAGAAGCATATTGAGGTATCCGTAGGAGAATCTGTCCGTATTATCCGCGAGCTTCAGGAACTTAGTCAAAATGAGCTTGCCAGACGCACAGGCATTCCCCAATCGACTATTTCGGCCATCGAAAATAACCGCATCCAGCTTGGAGTTGAGCGCGCCAAGGTACTCGCTCGGGCGTTGGAGTGCCATCCGGCTGTTCTCGTTTTCCCCGGTTGGGAAATTAGACAGATCACCGCCGCTTGAACGGCAGTCTATTTCATTATGCGAATCAGTTTAAAGAAAGCATCTATTAGAGATGCCGAAGCTATTCACCGGCTTCAGATTGAGTCATTTTTGCCACTGCTTCGCAAGTATCGGGATTACGAGACTAATCCAGCCAATGAAGATGTTGAACGGATTATCGACAGATTAAAGCAGCCCCATACCACTTATTACTTCATTATGCTTGACGGCGTGCGAATCGGAGCGATCAGAATTATCTACGATGACGAGGTGAGACGGGCGAGGATTAGTCCCATGTTTATCGTTCCAGAGCATCAGGGGAAGGGATATGGTCAAGATACCATCGGGCTTGTTGAGGATGTTGTTGATGCGGAGCGCTGGGAGCTTGAGACGATTTTACAAGAGGAAGGTAACTGTTATTTTTATGAGAAAATGGGATACAGGAGAACTGGCGTTACGCGAGAGATCAATGACAGAATGACTATTGTTTTTTATGAGAAATTATGATGAGTGATACTGTTGCCGAATTTGAGATGCCGATGTTGGATCCCTGTCCATTTTGTGAAAGAGTTGCTGGACGCGGTGAAAGTAGGCATGTTATCAATTCGACAGAAAAGACGCTTACGTTGCTCAATCCCAGGCAGTTTGAAATCGGACAGCTTCTCGTTATCCCTCACCGACATGCACCGACGATATTGGATCTGACGGATGATGAGGCTGGTGAAATTATGAAGACTGTCCGAATAGCATCAGAAGCACTTGTTAAAACTTTCAATCCGGATGGGATTACGGTCTATCAGAATAACGGTGTGGCCAGCTTGCAAGAGGTGCCGCATTTTCACATGCACGTTGTTCCTCGCCGGAAGTCGAGCAATTGGGGGAGTGGACCACCTCATATCGCTGCCTTACAGCCAAAAGATGGGAGTTTGAAGCAGAAGGTGACCGTGTCATGGGAACGGGCGGAAGAGATTGCGTCTATTATAAGGCCGAATTTTAAGACGATTTAGATAGGACAGTATATGGCAAATATGCATGATCTCACAAAAGAACACGCGCTTGAGCGGGGCATACTCGTCGGGCTTGCGCTGCCCGGCATTTCACTGGGCGAAGCACAGGACACGCTTGACGAACTCGGGCTTTTGGCGGATACGGCGGGTGTTGATGTTGCCGTGCAGGTGCTTCAGGAACGCGGGCGCAGAGACCCTGCGTACCTGATTGGTCGCGGCAAGGCCGAAGAACTCGTCGAACAGGTCGTAGAACACCATGCACAAGTTGTTATTTTTGACGAAGATCTCTCGCCGGCACAAACCCGCAATCTCGAAACCCTGCTTGAAGTTAAAATTATCGATCGCAGCCGACTCATCCTTGATATCTTTGCCAGTCGCGCCAAGACTCGAGAAGCCCAGACTCAGGTCGAGTTGGCTCAACTTATCTATATGTTGCCCCGGTTGACCCGTCAATGGACCCATCTTTCGCGGCAGGCTGGCGGTACTGGTGGCACTGGCGGGGTGGGTACGCGCGGCCCGGGTGAAACGCAGCTCGAGGTGGATCGGCGCGCGACCAATCGCCGCATTACTATTCTCAAACAAGCACTGGGCCGCATTGCCAGACAACGCGAGATTGCCCGCAAACAACGCACCGATATTTTTCGCGCAGCACTTGTCGGCTATACCAATGCGGGCAAATCCACCCTTATGCGTGCCCTTTCTGGCGCCGATGTGTTGATCGAAGACCGGCTCTTTGCCACGCTTGATTCCACTACGCGGCGCGTCTCCCTCGGTTATAACCGCGATATTCTTTTGTCCGATACTGTTGGTTTTATTAAAAAGCTGCCCCACCATCTGATCGCTTCTTTTCACAGTACCCTTGAAGAGGCAATCGAAGCCGATCTTTTGCTGCATGTAGTTGACGTCAGTCATCCAGCTTGTGAAGAACACATCGCTACGGTGATTGAGGTGCTTGGGGAACTCGATGTGGCCGATAGACCGACTATGATGGTGTTTAACAAAAATGATCTGTTAGACGATCGGGCCAGACGCAAATATCTAAAAGCGACATATCCCGACGCGGTCTGGCTTTCTGCTGAGACGGGCGATGGACTCGAAGACCTGCGGTTGGCGATCTACAACCACCTTGAGGGCGACCGTCTGACGCTCGTGGTTCAGATTCCGCAACGCGAGGGCAAACTCCTGTCAGAACTCTACCGCATTGGCGAGGTTTTGCACACGGACTACAAGGGCAATGATGTTTTAATGGAGGTTAAACTCAGCCAACACAATGCACGGCGTCTTTTGCCCAATGGTCGTTATCAAATCATGTGCTGAATGCGATTCGGTATCAGCGGGTCAGCCTTTCGGATAGGCATAAAAAAACGCGCGTCATAAACGCGCGTTTTTTTGTCTATTGCAGTGTCGATCAATCTGCTACCTGCTCGACTTCTTCCTGCTTTTCTATATCCATCTCTTCTTGTTTTTCTATATCGCCCTCTTCCTGTTTCTCTTTGTCCTCTTTCTGGTTTTTTATATCTACAGCATTGGGTGCTACAGCGCATGTCCCGCGCAATACAGCACCTTTTTCGACTATCAGCACCTGAGTTGTAATATCGCCATCAACCTCAGCACTGGGGCCAAGTCTTACGGAGTGCGAGGCGTCCAGAGGTCCTTTGACACATCCGTCAACAACCGCATCTTTTACCTGAATCAAATCGGCATCTACTTCTCCCTGAGTACTGACGATCAGTGAACCAGAAGACGTGATTTTTCCGCGAAAAGTCCCATCTACTCGGATACTATCGGCGATCTGAAAATGCCCTTCCACAACCGACCCCTCGCCCACAATTGTATCGATGGCTTCTACGTGGTCTTGTTTGTTCAACTTCGCTAATTTTGAGGTAAGAAATCGTGCGGATTGCATGCCCGTCCCCCTTCGATAACTTCGTAGTGTAAATGAGGTTCACGGCTTTGCGTTGAGGTGCCTACCTGTGCAATATATTGCCCTTGTCTGACATAGTCCCCTTCTTTGACCAGCAGTGCGCGGTTGTGACCATACCGCGTCGTATAAATACCACCGTGATCAATAACCACCATATGTCCCAACTCGGGATCGAAATCTGCAAATGTCACCTGTCCATTGGCTGTGGCCTGCACGGGTGTCCCTGCACTGGCGGCGATATCAATCCCCGAGTGGCATTTTTTTAATACGCCACTCGGAGATAACCCATTGACGCAGTTGTCTCCCACTTCAAATGCGCGTGCCACCCACCCAAGAGAAGGGGGTACAGGCCAGATTGCGGGAATCCAGTGCATTTCCAGACCACTACGTGGCTTGTTTTGCACCAATAGGGTTGATATTTCATAGTATCCTTCAACGTACTGCGCTTCATCGGGTATTGGCGACAAGCCCATGTGACCTGCCAATATAGAACGCAATTTTTGCTCTCCGACCTGCATGCGCATTACCACTTGCGCCAGTTCATCCACGCGGGCAACGTCGGCGTATAGACGCTCATTTTCCTGTTCAAGAGTTTCTGCAGTGTTTTTCCAGGATAGGGCCTGCCAGAAAAAAAATAGACCGATAAATATCATACACAGCGCAAAGGCCAATCCCGAGCCTATCCCCAATAGCATGCGATAACTGAGCTTAAATTTCAGGGTCCTTGAACCATCGTCTGGAATGACCAGCACTGAAAAATTTTTGCGTTGCCAGTTCAACACGCCTCCCAATGATTTGAGCTGTGGGGTGTGCAATATAAGGGGCACTAAACCAGAAGTCAACGGGCGTTTTTAAGTGTGTGATCGGCCAAAATGTGAAAAAGATCGGGCAAACACAGCCCCGCGAGTGCCCATATAACGATTTTGAAATCCAGGTCTTTCAAGTCGTCAAACGACATTTTCCAACCCAGATCAAAGAATGCGTTGGCTATAGCTGCGATTGCGTACACAACTATGAAAATATAAAGCACCCGGGTCAGGGTGCCCACAATCGGCGTATGAGAAAGTCCTCTGTGTTTGAAAATATGAGAATAAGGCCGCCACAGCAAACGCAAAATCCCCCAGTTTTTCAACGGGTCACTGGCTTTTAAGTCCAGGTCGGGCGATAGTAAAAACGTGCCAAATAAGTAGGCAACCACAAAAACAGTTCCGTATTCGACCATTTCATCGCGTCCGAAATATTCGACGAGGGGATTCCAAAAGCAGGCTCCTATGCCGATAATGATTACCAGCAAAAAAAGATCAATCCGAGTATGTGTTTTACCCGATGGCATGTCAAACGCCCTCCACAAATACCATGCAAAAAAGGGTCAACACTCACGCGAGCATTGACCCTTTTTTTATTTTTTATGCTTTAAAACCCTTTTTTTAACTGAACCTGCATCTTTCTCTGAAACACATCGCCTTTTATATCTAATGCCACACCTTTGATATTCACGATGCCTCGATTCATTTCCGGGGGAGGCAAACCACTCTCGTCTTCTTTCATAAACAGATGCACGGAAAAAAGAATCGCTGCGCCACCGGCAACGCCCAATACTGCGGCGCGGGTGTCATGGCGCTTGGAATTATCGTAAAATTCTCGTGCCAATGCAGAGGTGCCGGCTTGTTTGTAAAGATCATAAGCATCATTGGCCTCTTTTTTTGCATCGAATGCTTGCTTAACCAGAACGCCACCCAGGCCAAACATCAGTGCACTGTGAAATTTTGATCGCATCAAAAAGTCCTTACCTACAGCCTGGGCAGGTACAGCCATGCTCAAGATCAGAGCAGCCGCAACCAATCCCACACCAGTTCGATAAAACATACCCATAAACTCGCCTCCGTATTATTCAGGATTTCCGACAACAGGTGTGCCGACTTCGCTTTCCAAATTCGCCATTTCGATCAGATAGTTGTATTTTGACTGCACGAGATTATTGCGTGCATCAAACAAATCGCGCTGAGCGGTCAATCGCTCGAGAAAAGTTCCCCCGCCAAAATTATACCGCTCTTCTTCCAGCTTAAAATTTTCTTCAGCCGCTTGCACTGCCACTTCATTTGCTTCGATCAAACGCCGAAAGCGCTCCAGGTTGAGATAGCGCAGTCGAAGGTCCAATGCTTTTTGTCGTTTGGCCTGATCTAACTGTTCCTGACTGCGCAAATACAGCAACTTTTGCCGTTTCAGGTTGATGCTCGTATTGAAGTTAAAAAGGGGCATGGTCACGCCGATACTAAAACTGTAATTATAGTTCTTGAGGAATATGTCTTCTATACCGCCAAATTCCTCATCCTTACCAATGCTCCAGCTATAAGCACCCGTGCTCATCGTTATTCTGGGATGGTACAAACTCTTTCTCGTCGCATTATAAGTGTCCCGGGACGCCAGCATACTGTACTTGGTACCCAGAATGTCGGGGTGTTCTTTAAGGGCTATAGATAGTGCATCGCTTTCAGAATATTTCGGAGTCAGAAGTTCAAACTCTTCTTCTGATGGAATAATATCCACATCCGTGCCCAGGCCCATTGTAAATGCCAGGTTTGACTGGGCGATGAACACGGCATTTTCTCGCTGAATCAGAGTTGCGCGCAAACCCGCCAGATTTGATCTTGCGTTCGTTACCTGCAAAATTGCAGCGGACCCAATTTCGTACAATGTCTCTGCCCTGCGCAGACTTTCTTCGGATACTCGCACGCGCTCTTGCTGGACTTCCAATAATTTAATGGCTTGCAACAATAGAAAGTAGCGCTGCTTGGTTTGAAAAATGATCGTTTGGCGAGTGACTACTTGTTGCATTTGCGTTTGCATCAGACTGTTTTTTGCGCTCGATAGCAGGGAGATGATCTGACCGTCATAAATCGGCATTGACAGTCCACCAATTCTGAAGTTCTGCCCACCACCAATTCGATCTTCCCCCAATAACTGCACCAGAGTACCGGTCGTCTGATCCAGAACTTGTCCTTCACGCGGTCCCTGAACACTTCTATTGAGCCCCCAGTTCATCGTAGAATTAGTCGGGAAAAAACTATTTCGCGCATTATCTACCTGGGTCTCAGCAATCGCAACCGTGTATTTAAATTGCTCGATCTGGGCACTGCTCGTCAGCGCGATCTCCACACACTCGTTTAGCGTGAGGCGCATTTCCCGCCGCTCTTCTTGAGCATTGGTATTCACACTGGCAAAGATAATTGCCAATACAGCAATATATTTAACGCAACGCATCGTTCAAATCTCCATGTTTCGGCAAATAGGATGACTATCGTTGTTACAAGGGTTAGACGACAAAACGCCCAAAAAGTTACCGGGTATTTGCTTCCTGGCCATAAAGAACTACAAGTGTTTAAGAAAATGGAAAGTTGTCAAAAGTCAATTGGAAAAAAATCTTAGGAGTTGGGGACTGGTCATTCGCTGCGGTCCATTAGAGAATATACGGTTGGAATAATTACCAGTGTTAATAGGGTGGAACTGATTAGTCCGGCAACGACGGTGATCGCCATTGGCGTGCGGATTTCTGCGCCATCGCCCAGGCCGAGTGCCATGGGCAATAATCCCAGCACGGTTGTCGATGTGGTCATCAAGATGGGGCGCAATCGCACTTCGCCGGCCTGCGCAATTGCTTCCAATTTGGACAGACCACTGCGCCGCAGATGGTTGATATAATCTACGAGCACAATGGCATTGTTCACCACAATGCCCGCCAGCATGATAACGCCCAAAAACACCACGACGGAAAGAGGTATGCCCGTGAGAAATAGAATGACGATTACGCCAATCAGTGCCAGTGGAATGCTAAACATAATTACGAATGGATGGAGAAATGATTCAAATTGCGAGGCCATTACGATGTACACGAGAAAAATTGCGAGAGCCAATGCAAAGGTCAAACTGTTCAACGATGTCTCCATTTCTTTGTTTTGCCCGCCAATGACCATCGACACATCCTGGGGTACTTCCATTGTTTCCAGTGCCTGCTGAATCATAGCGGTCATTGTTCCCAGGTCTATACCGCTCACATTGGCTGAAATCAGAACTGCGCGCTGTTGATCTATGCGCCGAATTTCACTCGGTCCTTCGTGTACTTCAATTTCGGCTATCGCAGATAGGCGAATGGGCACTTGCTGTCGTCCCGGGTTCACCACCAGCCGACGCAACTCAGTTACTCCGGCGCGGTCGGCCTCATCTACGCGCACCAGCACATCAATGCGTCGGTCGGCCTCTCGAAATCGCGTCACCACATTGCCCTGTACTTTTTCGCGCACCAGCGAGGCTACCTGACGCACATTCAAGTTGTATTTTGCTAACAATTCACGCTTATAGACAATTTGCACTTCCGGGTTGCCGCGCTGAAGGCTCGATTTCACATCGTAAAGTCCGGGAATCTCGCTCATTACCCGCTCGGCTTCGCGCCCCAATTGGGTCAATGTTGGCAAATCATAACCGCGAATTTCTACTTCTATAGGTGTCTTAAAACTAAATAGTGCAGGACGTGAAAAATCGGCTTTTATCTGCGGCAAATCCGAGAGCCTGTTTCGCAAATCAGCCATCAATGCGTCTTCGCGCTGTGCCAAAACACTTTCCCCTTTGATGCCGCCCCAAATACGTGCGGGCAATGTCAGGAGGTCTTGCCCCCAACCCGCCATTACATTTTGGGGGATCTCTGTTTCGATATCCTCCAGCACTACAGACACAACTCCGGTGTGCTCGCCCTGATCAGACGATGTGATATCGGTTTTATCCACGCCAACTGTCGAAGAAATCGCGCCCACATCATAAGCATCCATCACCCGCGATTCGATGAGCTTCAGGGTTTCATCGGTCATTTCGAGCGGTGTGCCTACGGGCAAACCAATATCCACATTAAACTCGCCCTGATGCACCTGTGGGATCAATTCATTGCCCAATCGGGGCAACAAGACCATCCAGCATATCGCAAAAGGCACCACAGCACCCGCTACAATGCTCAGTCTGTTGTGCAAAGCCCAGCGGATAAAAGGTGTGTAAGCGCGCCGAATGGCTGCAAAACCGCGCTCAAACAAAAACAGTACTGGCGCGAGGATGGGCAACAGGACAAGGGCGATCACCAGCAATGCGACCAATCCGGTTAAAAATACAAACATGAGTGCCAGAATCAGTATTTTGCCGACCAAGATGAGTGTTGTAAAGATCAGAAATCGAAGAAGAAAATAAACCGCACCGAGCACAAAGAGCAGCAAAACGCCTACTGAGCCAAGGAGCACGGGTGCGATTTTTAAGACGCGCTTCCAGATCGCGTGCTTCCCGACCCAGCGGAACAGACGCTTCAATGTACTCCCTGTCCATCGCATTTGCACACTCAAGTCGCGTCCCAAATTTTGGGGCGTTACAAATGCCAGCAAATCATCCCATATGATCCGCACCCATGCTTTGCCAAACAGGTCGCGATCCTCAGCCCAGGTGCACAGAGGTCCCCACAGGCGATTTATTTCCCGACGCCATAAGGGTCCGGAACCGAGCCAGCAATAAAATCCCCATCCGGGATAGATGATGGGGTATAGAAGAGCGGCCAATACGGTGAATACGGCTTTGAGTGCCACGATCGCAATTACACTTGCAAGCCACAATGTGCGGGCGATGTATTCGCCCAGTAAATAGATAAAGCCAATTGGCACGCGCATCAACAGCGTGCTAAAATTCATGGCGTGATATTGAAGCGCATTTTCGCCCCTGTTTTTCAGGCCCATGCCTTCGAGTAGCCACGCGACCGAACGCAATTGCAATACTTCAGACTGCATTAGACGCTCGCCTTGTCCTTCGCTATTGCCGCGTGCCAGATGCACTTGCCGAGAAGCCAGCATGGGGATAAAGAATAGCGCGACGCCCAGAGATGCCAGGAGTGAAAAAACAACGGTTAGTGCCATGTCGCCAAAAATCTGCCCGGCCACGCCTTCGACAAATACAATGGGAAAAAACACCGCCACAGTTGTCAGCGTGGATGCAAAAACCGCTCCGCCGACTTCCCCGGTCCCCCGGATGGTAGCCGAAATCATATCGTCGCCTTCTTCGCGACATCGAAAAATGCTTTCCAATACCACAATGGCATTGTCAACCAGCATTCCAATACCGAGTGCCAGCCCTCCCAGAGACATGATATTCAGGGATACGCCAAAAATGTTCATGGGGGCAAATGTCGCCACAATTGAAATCGGGATGGCGAGGCCCACAATAGCTGTGTGAGATGGATTGCGAAGGAAGATGTACAGGACCAGTATGGCCAATAACCCGCCTATCAGCGCGGTTTGCTTGACCTCATTGACCGATGATTCAATAAATGTCGATTGATCGGACAGCATTTCCATGGCCACGCCTTCGGGCAATGTAAAGGCGATAAAACTCGTCATCTCCTTCATCTGCACAAATTGCCGCACCTGTTCCCGCCGGTCGTTGGCTTTGGCTTTTTCGATCTCGCCCGCTTTGAGTTTTTCTATGTATGCCAATTGTTCGGGTGTGCCGAACAGGCGGTCGCGCACGCGCTGTGCTGTGGCTACGATATTGGCGTCGGCTTCCTTAAAAATTTCGATTTCTACACTTTCTATGCCATTGACCCGCGTGATGATCTCCCGCTCCTTGTGCGTGCGATAAACTTGCCCCACATCTTTTACCCGGATTTCAATGTTGTTGCGGTCGCCTACCACCAGATTGGCAATTTCGTCAATGGTGCGAAATTCATTCAGCGTACGCACGAGGTACTGCGTTTGTCCGTCCAGCAAACTGCCGCCGGCCAGGTTGACATTTTCCTCTTGCAACCGCCGGTTGATGGTGTTGATATTGAGTCCCATCAGTGCCAATTGCCGTTCGCTGATTTCAACCCGAATTTCTTCTTCGAGTCCGCCTTTTACACGCGCCGCTGCTACGCCTTTGAGCGCTTCCAGTTCTTGCTTGATTTCTTCTTCGGCGATATGGCGCAATACATACATATTTTCGGTGCCGTAAATCCCAACGCGCATGATTGGGTCTTGCGTGGGGTCGTAGCGCAATATCAATGGGCGATTGACCCCGCGCGGCAAGTTGAGGCGGTCGAGGTTTTCGCGCACTGTTTGCACGGCGTCATTCATATCGGTGTCCCAGCCAAATTCCAAAATGACATCGGACATGCCGGGTCTGGAGATCGATGTAATGCTTACGAGATTGCTCACAACCCCCAGGCGCTGTTCAATGGGCCTTGAGATCAAATTTTCAACTTCTTCGGGTGCGGTATCGGGATATTCGGTACGCACTGTTAATGTTGGATATGAAATGTCGGGCATCATGTTTAGCGGCAGTTGCTGATAAGACACATAACCAAATACGGCAACGGCCAGGACGACCATAAAAATCGCTACGGGCCGCCGGGTTGTAATCTCAAATGTGCGAGAAAAATCCCGTTTTACATTGTCCCGAACTTCCGATTCCATATTGTTCTCCATGTGTCGCTCCGCATAAAAAATCAGCGAACCGCCCACACATTAAGGTCTGCGATTCGCTATTTTATACAACGACAGGCAAACAAAAGATACCTCATCACGTCTTTTCTGCCTGTTCCCCTGTTGAATCTGGCTTCGCGGGAATGCGCAATCCTTCACCTTCGATGATTCGCACTTTGGCTTTGTCCTTCAAACCGTTTTGTCCCACCACGACTATCTGGTCGCCTTTTTTTACGCCCGCGAGTACTTCGACAAATTCGGTGTCGTCAAAGCCCATTTCAAATCGCACTTTATTGACTGTGCTGTCCGACACGACGAATACGTGCGGTAGTCCATCGTCGTACACCACAGCCCGCTTGGGTACGAGTACAGCCTGGGGGTGGGTCGCTGTGACGATGTGTGCATTGACAAACATACCGGGCCGCAGCAACCGATTCTTTGATTTCAGTTCCAGGGTTACCTTAAAGGTGCCCGATCCGGGATCCACGACTGGGCTGATACGCAATATTTTTCCGTCAAATTTTGTACCGGGTAAGAAATCTGTTGTTATGAGTGCGGGTTGTCCAACTGCTAAATTGTGCATGCCCTGTCCCGGCACATGTACATAAGCGATCAAGCGACTCAAGTTGACCATTTCGTAGAGCTTGGTGCTGGCACCGATGCGGTCGCCCAGCTTGACCGAGCGCCTTGAAATGACCCCGCTTACCGGCGCGCGCACGCGCGCGTAATCGAGAGATAATCGGGCGCGTTCCCACCGAATTTTGTTCTGTTCAACATTGATTTTGAGGTCTTCGTATTCTTCTTTTGCCAAAAGTTGTCGATTAAATAACTCTTCTTTTCGTTTGAGCTGGCTTTCCAACTTCTGATACATCAATTTCGCCTCGGCTTCGTTGAGCTTTAATTCGTCGTCAACCAGTTCGATCAGCACCTGGCCCTCGCGCACACGCTCCCCTTCTTCGACCAGTACGCGTCGCACCAATCCGGAGCCTCGCGCGTAAATGTCGATGGTTTCTTCGGCTTCTACTGCGGAGCTGTAGAGCACATGCTGGGAGATTTCGCCCGTTCCTACGACAGATACTTTTACGGGTACCCCTTCGGCGACTCTCGGTTTCTGATTTTTGCGGTTGGGATTTGGTTGCTTTTTGGCCTTTGGATTCGGTTGTTTGGTGCGCTGCTTCCTTGCGGCAACTTTGGCAGAATCAGCTTTGGCAGAATCGGCCTTGGTCGAACTGGTCTTTGCCGTGCTATCAGCAGATGCCTTGTCGGCAGTGGCTTCCTCACTGCACCCCGAAAACGCCCAGAGAAGAATTAGAATTCCGAGTATAACCGATATACGTTGCAACATCATTTATCCTCACGGGTTGGAATATGCCTGAATTCTACAAGACCTTTGACGCACCAGTGGGAAGACTGGTTTCGGAAAACATTATTAAATATACTGAACGGGTGTGTAGTTTTCAAGAAAGAAATAAAATAAGGTGCTCGCATAACGACCACCTTATTTATGATACGCGATTGTGGATGCAGTTTTCATATTTCCAGGGATCGCCAGATGCTGTCGGCGATGTCGCGGTATATCTTTGCCAGAGGCGAGTCGGGATCAGAGGCTACGATTGGTTCTCCCGTGTCACTTCCCATTTGTACCTGTAGATGCAGGGGGATTGCGCCCAAAAATGGCACGCTATAGGCTTTTGCTGTGCGCTCGCCACCTCCCTGACCAAAGATCGGCGTTTCTGTGCCGCACTTGCTGCATATATACGTGCTCATGTTTTCAATTACACCGAGTACGGGTACTTCAACGGTGTGAAACATTTCGACGCCGCGCCGCACATCTTCCAGGGCGACCAGAGGAGGTGTCGTCACGATGACCGCGCCGTCCAATGGGGTCGATTGGGTCAGGGTCAGTTGCACATCGCCGGTGCCCGGAGGCAAGTCGATGACCAGACAATCGAGCGGTGCCCAGGCCACATCGCGCACGAATTGGGTGACCATTTTGGCTAACATTGGTCCGCGCCAGATGATGGGTACGCCATCGCCGGCGATCAATCCCAGAGATACCATTTTTACACCGTACAGCTCAAGGGGTTCAATTTTTTGCTCCGGTGTCATTTGCGGCTGCGCTTTGCTACCCATCATGATGGGTACATTGGGACCGTAAATATCCGCATCCATCAATCCCACCGCGTGTCCCGACTGTGCCATTGCCACAGCCAGATTTGACGCGGTCGTGGTTTTGCCCACGCCGCCTTTGCCACTGGCGATTGCGACGATGTGTCTGACACCCGGGATGGGGGGGCGCTCTGGGATTGGTGGTGCGCTCACATTATACTCCTATTTTTATTTTTTTGCCTGCTACTGTATATGCAAGCCGTCATCGCGGCATGGTTTTGAGCCGCGATCCAGATTTTTTTTAGATATGGGCAACTATGCCGCTCTGTCTTCTATGACCAGGCTGCGCCCAACGGTTCGGAGTGCTTTCATGATCTGACTGATATGGGAGAAACAGTCCGGATCGAGCAATTTGCGGATGGCGGAATCGCTCAGGTTTAGACGAACGGCGAGCGCGTCCCCAGTGATTCCCTGCTCGCGCATGGCCGTATAGAGAGCCAACTTGGCGGCGGCAATAGGCGGGAGTGCGACGAGTTCTTGATCGTCGGCAACAGGGCTTGGCGTTGGGATTTTCCGTTGCTGTTGGACGTACACAGCGAGCATGGCAACGAGAGCATCTTCGGCTAAGAAAAGAGATTCTTCCCTGGTTTGCGCCCCTGTTATGGCTCCCGGTACGTCGGGGAAGGTCACGACGAATCCCTCACCTTCTTCGTGATCGGGAATCAGATTGCATGGATAGGCATATTGCATGAATCAGAACTCCTTCCAGTCATGGTTGCCAAAACGCCTTTCGAATCGGGGTGGGGCGCGAATCGGTCGTGTATAGCGCGTGCTAAATTGATGGGAGGCGTGTGCTCCATAAGCGCAGCACGTAAAATTATCCGCGCTTCCTCTTCCATTGAGTGGCCATGCTCAGCCGCCTGGATGCGCAGACGCTGCTTAATGTCGTCGCTAAGATTACGTATTGTCATGCTGGCCATCTTCTTTACCTCCAATTTGAAGTCACACATCGCGTATAAAGTGTACCATTAAGACGCCAAATCATCAAGGAAAATTCTGAATAAACAGATTTTGGTGTGCTACTCGCGTTCTGGCTCGAACACCAGTTCCGGCACCACAACCTCCCAGGCATCGCATTTCGCGTGGTCGCGGTATTGCGATTCCGATGCTTCGCGACTCCAATCCACGACAGCGAAGACTGTGGCAGACTTGCACCGCATGCCCGATGGGGGTTCAAACGCCTGGGCAAGACGCCCCACCACCATTCCCGACTGGTTCAGCAATTCCCAGGAGCCAGTTTTGGCAATCCGCGTCTCTATTGGATCACCGGGCGACAGAGAGGCTATCGCACGATGCACCGGATGGTTGGTGTAGTAACGCCCTGCGAATCCCAGATTGACCTCGCGCAGACTGGGTCGTCGATATTGACGTGCGAGTTCCAGGATTTCCGGCTGCGAGTCACCGGATGTGCGGTGCAGAACCGAGCCATTGTTCGGAAAGGTATATGGCAACGAGTGCAAGCGTCCGTACACTGGAGGTTCAGATTCCATTACGAAATCCGGTCGTGTACCTCCTGCCGGGCGCGATCCTTGAAAACGCACGAGCGCGAGAGTCTGCCGGGCGCGCGTCATAGCCACGTAGTAGAGCCTGCGCGATGCATCCGGGTCTTCGCTTCTGTCGATTTTGTTCCAGCCTCCATCGAGTACCGCTATGTGATCAAATTCCAATCCCTTGGCGCGGTGTGCGGTCAATAGCAAGAGCCCGCGCTGGCGGCGGCGTATATCTCGCCCCCATTCGGCCAGCCACTCGATGAAGTGGTCCACCGGTACTTCTGCGCCGCCAGTTTCCAGGGTGTGCTCGTCCAGGGCTTGCCGCAGTAGCTCAATCCAGGGTCCTGAGGGGTGTGCATCTACCCAATTGTTCAGATCCGCGCTATCTACCAGACGGGTATCTCGTCCACGTAGCCATTCAACAAATTCCCGAGTTTCCCGCAGGTGCCAGAAGCTCGGAATTTCTTCGTTTCCCATCTGCACCGGGATATGGTGGGTTTCGCAGAATGCACGTACCGGATCCAGATATTTCCACTCGCGTGCGATCACTGCACATGTGGACCAATCCCAATTCGGAGAGAGTGCTGCGAGACGCTGCAACTCTGCCATAGCGACCTGCGCTTGCGAGATCGGATCGCGCCAGGTAGATAGAATCTGGACTCGACCGCGAGAGATCGGATCCAGCGCATCCCAGTCGCCACCGGGCGGATTCTTCGCACGCGCCCGGTCAATGCGGATGGGATGTCCGGTCTTCATCCGTTGGCGCGCCGGGTTGATCAGCGCGTTGGCCGTTGCGATGATGTGGTCAGTGGATCGGTAGTTGTCGATCAGGTAGGTGGGCTTTGGCCCGTAATCCGCTTCGAAACGACGGATGAACTCCACTGAAGCACCGTTGAAGGCATAGATGTTCTGGTCGTCGTCGCCTACTGCGAAGAGGGTGAGCTTGCGGTCTTCATCTTTCAGGGTTCGTCCGGCCAGGGCAGATATCAACTCGTATTGATCCGCGCCAATGTCCTGGTATTCATCTACCAGAATCCAGCGGAAACCCGCGAGGAGCCGTTCCCGCTGATCATCCGCTTCCTCCGGCTCTAGCCCCTCGCCGCGCAGCAGTGCCGTTGCCTGGCGCAAAACTTCGCGAAATGCATCGTCGTCGAGTAGCCGGCGTTCTCGCTCTTGAAAGCTGACACCTACCAGTCGCATGGCCAGCGCGTGACAAGTGAGCACAGTTACTCCGCGGGCGTCGTCGCCGATCAAATCTATGAGGCGTCGCCGGATCTCGACTGCCGCGTGTCGATTATAGGCCAGCGCCAGAATACCGCGGGGATTTTCGCGCCTTGCGCGTATGAGGTAGGCGATGCGGTGAACCAGCACTCGCGTCTTACCCGAGCCGGGACCGGCGAGCACCAGCACGTTCGTCTGCTCCCGATCATCCGCAACGATGCGCTGCTGAATGGGATTTTTCAGACTTTCGACGATGGCTCTCCACGATTCGGGCGTGGTCTCCCTTGCTATTTCCTTATCCCGATCTGGTAGCCAGCGGCGAAGGAAATCCTCCTGCTTCAAACTGAAGTAGTCAATAGCCAGACGCAGAGCGTCGGCCATGTTGTCGAGGCCCCGCTGCGCGAATTCCACCATTACATGGATCTGTAACACCTGCCCTTTGTAGTGGAAATCGAGTGGTGCAAAGTCGGCGGTGGCAAAGCCGCGCCTTTCCTCCTCCAGCCGGATGGTCATGGCCGGACGAAATACCGCAAGGCCCTTGTTGAGACGAATGATTTCCTGCTCGTGCAGCCACAGGAGCGCGCGATCCAGCAACTTCTCAGGATTCCTGCTTTCTATAAACAGGTCGGACGTGATCGCTTCCAATAGTTTGCCAAGGGTGGTCTCCGCCAGTAGATCCAGGCCTCGACTCCCGGGTGGCAGACAGGCGAGTAAGTGATCTAGCAGGCGCTTTGCCCCTTCGCGCCGACGCGACGCGAGTTCCTCCAAATCCGACCATTCGCGTCGCAACATTACCTGCACTGTCTCTGCGTCTCGTCGTCGTACCCCGAGGCTGCCAGCGTCGCCCTCTTCGCCGCGTCCGTCGTTGGCGATACTGCGGAGAATGCGCCATAGTCGTTCCGGCAGGGGATCGGTCACTCCCTCATCCCTCAGAGTTTGCGCGGCGACGCGCAAATGCAGGATTGAGGTGTCTCCCTTGCCCATATCCGGTGCGACTTCGCGCATCTGCGAGATCAGGGCGGTCTCCAACTCCGCCGCCTCATCAAAGCGCTTGAGCGAGTTGCGCACCACTCCCGCATGGACAAAGGCGGTCAGCACTGTATCGTTGCTGGCGATGCCCAGCCGCTCCAGATTGTATAGGGCACTGCGTACGCCTTCGGCACTCAGGCCGGATACGCCCATCAGTTCGTCAGTGGAGATGCCTTCATCGGGGTCGGCATCGATTAGCGTTTCGGCGATTCTGAGTAGTCGTCTCCGGTGGTTGTCGGTCATGGACGCCTTCGCCAACCGGTTGCGTGCTTCCTCTACCGAATCCACCCGGAGAGATGAAGGAAATACCTGCACCCGGTTCTCATCTCTGGTCAATAGTATCGCCTCCTCAAGCCAGGATATGGCGGTTCGCACGCGGGTATCGTCGGTGGTTGAGTCTCGTTCGAATACCTTTTCGTCGTCCTCGCTGAGGATTTCGCCTGCTGTGGCCACGACCTCGCCGTCCAGACGTTTTTTTCGATCCAGGTTGCGCAGCGCTCTCAGGACGCCGTGAATCTCCCGCCGGGTGAGCCGCGAACGCGCCGACAAGCCGAACTGTCTCTCCACATCGTCCGTCGTATAGAGAAGTACGCAGCGCGCCATCTGCCGATCTCGTCCGGCGCGGCCTGCCTCCTGCAGGTAGTTCTCCAGCGACCCGGGAATATCGGCGTGGATTACCAGACGCACATCCGGTTTGTCGATGCCCATGCCAAAGGCATTGGTAGCCGCGATCACGCGTAGCTCGCCGCTGATGAAGCACTGCTGCACATTCTTCTTGGTCTCGGGCTGTAGCCCCGCGTGAAAGTAGTCTGCCGCGATCTCTTTGTCCTGCAGGAATTCCGCTACCTCTTCGGTCTGTCGGCGTGTAGCACAATAGACGATGGCTCCTCCGGGCAGGTCCGGTGGCAAGTCAGTCATTAGAATCTGGTGGATGTGCGAGAACTTCTCTCCCCCGGTTGTTGGCACCACTATGAACTCCAGATTGGTGCGATGAGAACCGCCATCGAAAACCTTCAGTCTTATACCGAGTTCGTCCTGAAAATATTGCTTGATGTCCGCTACCACATCGGGCTTGGCGGTTGCGGTCAGGCATAGCACTGGTGGGATCGGATCCTGTCCCGCCTTTTTGCGGATGACGCGTCCTATGTAGCGATAATCGGGCCGAAAGGTGTGTCCCCACTTTGAGAGGCAGTGGGCTTCGTCCAGCACCCAGGCACCGATTTCGCGTTGATCCAGTACCCTGTGCAGAGATTGATTGCGGAGTTGCTCCGGTGAGATGATGAGGATGCCTGCGTCCCCGAGTCGAACCCGGTCCAACGCATCGGCTCGCTCGGGCATGGACAGCAACCCATTGATAGCCACACAGGAGCCGATTCCGTGTGCCTCCAGCCCCGCCACCTGATCCGCCATGAGCGCGACCAAAGGCGAAATTACCACCGTGAGAGCACCGGTCTTGTCATAGCGGGATAAAGCTGGGATCTGGTAGCAGAGCGATTTGCCGGTGCCGGTAGGCAGAATGCCTAGAGCGTGCTCCTCAGCCATTGCTGTCTCGACGATGGTCTGCTGCATGGGCTGGCCGTCTTGATCCACCGGTTCTGGACGAAAATCGTCAAATCCAAACCAGCGTTTAAGCTCTTTGCGTGGATTGTGTCTCTCCCCACACCAGTCGCAGTCCGACTCGCCACAGGGCATATCGCGTAGTTGGCGAACCAGCTTACTGGCTTCTG
The DNA here is from genome assembly GCA_009838845.1 of Gemmatimonadota bacterium. Classification (NCBI taxonomy): domain Bacteria; kingdom Pseudomonadati; phylum Gemmatimonadota; species Gemmatimonadota bacterium. Next base: position 31,096 of record VXRD01000124.1, read on the forward strand.
GAAACTGATGTCGTACCCACGGAGGCATCACAGAATTACCGCCGGAAACTGATAGCCAGGCCAGCGCGTAAGCCAGTGGCCAGCCGCTTTGAGCGACATTCTCGAGAATGTCCTGACCGCGATTCTGGCAGGCGATGCCCGCAAGTCGCTCGCGGATCGCCGCGTTGGCTGCTGCTTCGGTTGACAGGGGCGAGTACCTTATGGCAGCGAATACGGCGTCGAACCCCGCGCTGTCAGGTCCTGTTCCGGTCAACCAATGCCACGCAGCGAGTAAGCTAAAAGGTGCATCGCGCAAGGCGGTTTGTTGACTGTCGAAGACTTCCAGCGCGAGGCAGGCGTCGAGTTCCGGGTCGTTTAATCGCCCGCGTTTGAGCTGTCCATCCTGATAGTGTTTGACGAGGTGGTGATAGGGATTACGGGGAAAGGCGAGGGGGTTGAGCCACAATGTATCTACCGGCGGTAGCTCCAATATCCGTAGATCGGACTTCGCGGCTTTCAGATGTGGTAGATCGAAAGTGATCAGGTTGTGGCCGAGCAGGAAGTCCACGCCATCAGCGAAGTCGTCGAGTTTCGCCAACGCCATTGCCAGGTCGCCGCCGTGGAAGACCAACGGTTGATCAACGTCCGTACGCACTGCGGCAAATGCGCGAATGCGGTGATCTTGCTTGCCGACTTCAAGGTCCAGAGAGAGAAAGTGGGGAGATTGACTTGGGACCATAGCGATGTTCACATTATTGAAAGACCAATAAGTGGCTCAAAAATGCGACTTCATTTCTGCGTTGCCATGACGCATTCTGCCAGCTTGGGAATACCTTCTCGGATTTGTGCGAGGGATGCGTAGCCAAATGCGAGGCGCAGGTAGGGCACGTCGTCGTGGTGTACGTGAAATGCTTTGCCGGTGGCGTAGTCGATTCCGCGGGATTCGGCTATTTGTTCGCATTCGATCACATCGGTGGCATCGGGCAATTTGACCCAGATAAATAATCCGCCTTTGGGACGGCTGAACCATTCAAAAGCGTCGGGAGATTGTCCCAGCATTTCAAACATCAAGTCGCGCTTTTCTTTTACGATTGCGTTGATGTTATTGACATGGGTCCACAGGTGCTCGCGAAAGTATTCGTACACAATGGCTGCGGCGAGCGAACTCGTGCCGCCGTCTCGACGAATTTGCAAAATTTTGCCCAGGAGGGGTTGTTTGGTGAAAAAGCACCCCAGGCGCACACCTGGCCCCAGAATTTTGGAGAGGGATTCAATATGTACTACGGGCACTTCCGCTGGGAGGGTATAGAGGGAAGGTACGTAATAATCGTCTTCATACACCGTGTCGGCATAGCAGTGGTCTTCGACGACGGGGATCTCGTACTGTGCGGCAATTTGCAACAGTTCTTTTCGCCGTTCGAGGGGCATGATCGCACCCGTGGGATTTTGGAATGTTGCGAGTACATAAATGAATTTGGGCAGTTTCCCGTTACCGGCTCGTTTTTTTAATTCGTCGGATAGTGCGTCCATCCGCATGCCGTGTTCATCCACGGGAATGCTCACCAATTCTGCGCCTTCTTTGTTATATGCGCCAATTGTACCGGAGTAACAAAATTCCTCCATGACGACGCCATCGCCAGGCTGATCGATAAACATCTGCGCCATCAGGGTCACGGGCTGCATTGAGCCATTGGTCAATGCGATTTCTTCAACGGGAGGGGCGATCCCTTCGCGTCGCAACAGGCGATCAGCCAGGACCTGTCGCATCGGTTGATATCCCAATGTGCCGGGATAAAGTGCCAGTTCATTGCCCATTTCGGGCAAGATACGCATGGCGGCTTCGGCCAATTCCCGCTTGGGAAATGATGCCGGATCGGGACGTCCGCTGCCAAAAGGATATCGCTCCATGTGATTTATCTCCAGTTAAAAAGGTGAGACGTAAGACGTGAGGGTAGGTGGCGGTTTGAAACCGCCACCTACATTTAATAGCCTTTTTCTCGCGCCTTCATGCGCGGATCGTACATGGCCAGCAATCCGTCTTCCACAATCTCAATCATCCGAACACGGGCGGCTGCCGCGCCCTTTTTGTTTATTTTGTATCCGACTGAACTCAGATAATCTGGCGCGGCTTCGCCGAACTCTTCTTCTATGCTTACCCATTCATTGCCCTCTGAATGTACTCGAGGGGCTGCGATGGACCATTCGGGATCTTCGTCGAGTACGAGCCTTCGCGCCAAAACCTGAAAGACAGACGATGGGATCCGCGTTCCGCCAGACGCGCCCACAGTCAGGACGGGTTCACCATCTTGCAACACAATGGTTGGTGCCATGTTCATGATGGGTGCTCTGCCGGGGGCAATTGAGTTTTTTAAGCCCGAGCCGGGGTCAAACCGCGACATGCCCGCATTCATCAACAAGCCCATGCGGGGAATTGTTACAAGAGAGCCATAGCCCGGTCCGTGCGTGAGGGTCAGGGCGACCATGTTGCTTTGCGCGTCTATTGTGCAAATATGCGTCGTGCCGCCCGTATAAAATGGCCGCAACAGCGATTGTCCGCGTTTTCCTTCGGCAATATATGTGGCAATTTCTTTGGCATTTGCACCGAGATTGATATCCGACATCAGCATGTCTGTATCTACATGTATTTGCTTTGGATCGCCAAAATGCCGGTATCGGTCCATCCAGGCTGCGCGAATGATTTCGACCATGCCATGGGCCAACCGGGCGGAATCTCGTGCGTAGAGGTCTAATTCGGCTTCGTCGGCAATGGCACACATTTGCGCCAGGCTCAATCCAGCACTGCAAAGGGGCGAGCTGTACATATCGTATTCCATGCAAGCCGTTTGTACTGGTTCAACGACTTGAGCTTCGTAATTTGCCAGATCATCTCGCGATAAGATCCCACCGTTATCCCGAATGTGTTTGACAATACGCTCTGCGATGCGTCCCTCATAAAATTCGCGTACGCCTTTGTCTGCAACTTGACTGAGCATTCTGCCCAAATAGGGGTTTTGTGCACGGTCGCCGCTTTTGGGCACTTCGCCGCTGATCATCAATAAGCGGGTTGTTTCTGGGAACTCGCGAATGCGCGCTTCGCTTTGGGCAACGCCTGTAGCGTAGTTTGCCGATACCCGAAATCCGCGTTCACATGCGCGAATAGCAGGTGCGAGTACTTCAGATAGTGGCATTTTGCCAAATTTTTCCAGGGCCAGAGCAAGACCTGCCAGTACGCCGGGTACGGAGATGGCTTTATAACCGGTTGAATTGGCATAACCGCTGACAGCAGAACCAAATCGCCCGTCGGAGCGCGTTACGCGAAACATCCGGTCATGGGCCTCTTTGGGTGCGACTGTGTTAAAGTCAATGCAGACGACTTCGCCGCCAATATAGGCGGTCATCGCGCCGCCATAACCGCCAATGCCGCACGATTTAGGTGCCAAAACACAGGCGAGGAATGCCGCTGTAACAGCGGCATCGACTGCGTTCCCACCCTTTCTCAATATGCTTACAGCCGCAGAATCAGATTCGGGTTGTCCAACTACTGCGCCGTATTCAAACGTTGCTGCCACAGGTAAAAACCCCCTTTTGTGTTTGTCAAAGTTGTCCCGCTGGTCAGGTTCGCAGCGAATTGTAATCGATAACCACTTTAATGGCCCCATCGAGGCGATCGGTGAACAGCTCATATCCGTGCTGAATCTCTTCAAAGGGCAATACATGAGTTACCAGAGGTGCCATGTCAACACGTCCTTGTGCGATCAGGTCGCGGGCAAGAGAAAAATTGGGCACCACATTGGGACCAACTGTGGAGATCAGGTTGAGATTTAATCTGAAAAATTCGGGATATGCAAATGGGTAATACGCATCGTCGGGTACGCCAAAGCACAGCAGTGTGCCCATGTGGCGCACGAGTTTCATGCACGAGTTGAGTGTTTTTGTCTGATGGCCGACTGCTTCGACTACCAGATCCGCCATTTTGCCGTTTGTGATCTCGCGGATGGCTTCCACAGGGTCGTCTTTATCGACGTTGACCGTATGGGTTGCGTGCATTTTTTTTGCGGTGTGTAAGCGGTAATCCAATTTGTCGAGTCCAATTACGGTTCGCGCGCCCAAATTTGCCAGCATGCGCGTGAACATCAATCCCATAGGACCTTGTCCGACTATTGCCACGTCACTGTCGACGATGTTGCCGAGTTTTTGGCACGCCCATACGACTGTGCCCAGGGGCTGTGTCATCAGAATTTGTTCGTCGGGTACAGCCCCTTTGGGCAGTGGAATGGTTCGGCTGTCGGGAGCGCAAATATATTCGCACAGTCCCTTTTGTGCGTCGGGTAGTGCAAGGACAAAATCGCCGGTTTGAAATTGGTCAGATGTCGATTCAACGACTGTGCCCAGGCATTCGTGAATCGAGAGGCCAACGCGCAGGGGATACGGGTCTCCGTTGACGTAATCGACAAATGGTGCGCGTTTTGCTTTGCGCGGATTGAGTCGCGCTCTTTCTGCCAGTTCGTTGTGGTCGTAATCCCATAATGGCACGTCTGAACCGCAAAGACACGCCCGTTCGAGTTGGATTTTTACTTGCCCAGCACCCATGAGTTGTGGTTCGTCTGTTTCGACGACCACAATGCGTCTGGGTGCGACGATTTGTGCTGCTTTCACTTACATCTCCCGGTTTAAATTTCCCCACTGTTTTTTAGAACGCGTAATATAGCTTGTCACAATCGAAAAGTCAATCTGCCATTGGACATATGTTTATAAAAAATAACCCCTTTCCCATTAAGTATAGAAAAGGGGAATGTTTTGCGTCACAGTGTTGACCTTAACGCGCCAACTTTTTCGGTCGTGTCTCAAATTGAAAATCCATAAGATTGATCGGTTGTTCTCTCTTGGAGAGGTACAAAATTTCAAGACCCACGACCTGTTCAGATGCATCGTAGTCGATGATGACACCAGGCGCAACCTCCTCCGACTCCTCAACAGGAATATTTACCAGTTGAAGGTGAAGAGCGTCAGCTTCTTCATCTATTTTTAATTTCATAATTTCCTCCGCATCGTGCGATCAAAATAGCAGGTGATGATTTTTAACGGAAATGTATCTTTTTTTACAATCACACGCAATACTCGATCATCATATTCCCGAATTCGCCCTAATCGGTGTTCTAATTCTGGATCATGTTTGTCGGGGTCCACGCGCTCGGGATGGTCGAGTACGCTTTCAATCCACTCTGTACGAATATTGGGACGCTTACGCAAACTATCACGCGCATGTTCTGTCAACTCATACGCCATATCAATAATTTGTAATCTATTTACTTTTTGATTGCTCGGCAAAGATATTGATGACCTGCGCGAGTGTTCGGCTCCTGTCTCGCGTTTCGGGTGCTTCGTCTGCCAGTGGTGTTTCACTGACGAGGCGATACATGTCTGCTGCGCCTTCGTATATTTTGGGCGTGAGTCCCAAATCGCCAAAGGTTTTGGCGATTTCCTCCATTTCACCTATCCACCGCTTTGCTTTGGTCGGCATTCCCGGCAAGCCCCGCTCCATGCCCGCCAACCGGTCTTGCTGACTCATTTCCCACTCTGCGATCAATCCTTCGTACAGGCCCATGCGCCGCGCGGCGATGAGCAATTCCGTTTGTAGCGCGGTCGTTCCTTTGGTCTGCGCGGCATAGCACATTTTCAAGCCCGACGCCTGTCCGATTTCATCGCCTACTTTTCGCGCGTCCAGCCCGTAGTCGTTCAGTTTTTCAAAGACCGATGTGTCTGGTCCCGAACAGTAAAACCGCGTGCCTCCAGGCTGACGCGGCGGTCCGCCGATAATACCCGCATCGACAAATACACTGCCCGCGTTTTCGATTATTTTGCCAATGCGCACGGTTGTTGCCGGAGCTATTGCATTGCAATCGGTATATACAATTTGTTCATTCGTTTCTTTCAGGGCGTCAGCCACGCGAGCGGCTACCGATTCTGCTGCTGCGGGGACGAGAATGCATATTACGAGTGAAGCTTCGCGCACGAGGTCGGAATATGTGGGTACGTCTTCGATTCCCGCTATTTCTGCGAGCTTGCGCGTGCGCTCACTGCGGCCATTGAGACAGGTTATTACCCGGGCGCCAGAGGCGATTGCCACTTGTCCAACGACGTGTCCCATGTCTCCGGGGCTGAGTAAACCAACTGTGAAGGTTGACATTGCTCTCTCCTTTCGTACTAAAATCGATCTGTCCACCACATATAAGGATTGCCTTTGGGAAACAGGATATCCAGCACAGGTAGCAGTTGTCTGGATATTTTTATTCCATCATTATAAGCAATATCTACTACCTGTCGATACCCCATTACCAGTTGTGTCAACGCCATTTGAGGCATTGACACCTGGGCACGGCCACCAACATCGGTCATGACAATATCCGATTCGGAAATCTCGAAGCCCACGCGCCCAATGTCTGTATCAATGGCAAATTCACCTGTCCAATTCAATTCTGAGTGCGCCCATCGTTTTTGGAATACGGGCAGCAATTTTTTCATTAGACGATTCAGATGGATAATGCGTCCCATTGCGCTTTGATTAAACGGATACGCGATCAAACACGTACATCCCAGGGGTATGCACAGCGAGATAAATGGATCATCGCAAGGCAGATGAAAGAGTACTTCTTCTGCGCCCGCACGTTTTGCTCGTCTTGCGATGGTTTTCCCGATAGAGGCAAGTGCTTCGCGGTCCTTTCCGCAGACTTCTGTTACCACGGTGCGCCCCGCCTGTATGTCGTAAACTGCATATCCGCGCACCCGGTCCCGAGCGTCATACACCACCAGAAATTTTCCCGCACGGCGAACCGTATCTTTGCCCAGGTTTGGCATATACCATCTCGGCTTCCAGTTCTTTTGACGTGCGTCCATGCCTGAGCGTGCGGCATTGTAATTTCTGTACAATCGGCGCATTGCCTCGTGATCAGCCCTGCGCCCTCTCCGCGCTTTCAAAGGGCCGTTCAGCGACAATAATTGCGATGTTTTCAACCACATAGACTGATCGGCAAATACCACGGCATACCCATATCGATGGTAAAAATCGTCAATGCCAAACAAAATGCTCATGTCGCAGTTCTGGCGCTCCATCAGTGCAATCGATTCCCACATGGCCTGACTGGCATATCCTTTCCGGCGATGATTGGAATCCGTCCATACACCGGCAATGCCACCCATTTTTACAACAGCAGAATCGATCTGCATGTGTTTTTTTACCACACCGAGACCACTGACAGCCTGCTCGTCCAACAACAGACTGATCTGCCACCGGCTTTTGCGGTCTTCAATCGCGGTTCTCAATGCAGCCATCTACACTGTCCTTTTGCATCAACCACAGTCGCACGTAATGCCGTCTTTGATCTGGATCTGGATGGTCTTCAAATGCCGTTCGATTGTGCAGGATCCAGTTGTTGTTGGTAAATAGCATTTGTCCAGGCGCGAGATCAAATTCCACGCACATTTCGGGATGCTTTAATATGTCTTCAACGGTTTGTAGTGCGCGCTCTTGTTCTGGCGTGAGTGGCACTCCTGCTTCTCGATGTCCCACCTGGATATAATAATGCAGGTAGCGCATCATTAGTGTTTGTTTGTCCCAGGAAAACACAGGGGTCTTTTTTACAGGTGCTTCGTTCGGGAGATATTGTCCGCGTCGGTCAAAATAGAAAGATGAGTAGAGCGCGTTTAGAACATTGGGCGCTTGTTGGTGTAATATATTGTGTACTGCACAGGCACTGATCAGTTGACTGCGCCCACCCGATCGCGCGGTTTTGATACATAACAGGCCGACTATTTCGGGTACTTGTGTTCCGAATGCGCCATCTGTGTGAAACGAACTTTCTGCGTTGGTTACAGAAAAACGCGCGCCCGATTTTACATCTCGCCCGGTGTCCCGTACGTCGTAGAGTAGCGTGCCTTCGATATTTTGTTCAAAGGGTACGCCCAAACACTGTCCAATCATCCAATATGCGGCTCGCGCTTCGTCTCGTGTGTAATGTTCTACAGGCAGGCGCTCGATGATGGCAAATCCGCGTCCGATTTGCAATGCCTCTGAGACGGGCTGGAGACACGGCGCACAAGCGATGGCGTCGGAGACGCGAAGATCAGATATTGCGTCCGCATGTTTTTGCACTTCGCTGTCGAGCGCAGACAAATAGCTTTCAGACAGGGGGTAATACCAGTCAGAAGACGCATCAATTGTATCAGCAGTCCACGCACGGGCGTCTGTTATTTGTTTGTTTAACATGATGAAATTCTTTTACCTTGCGTTCTACAAGTTTCTCCTGTTATTTTTTATTGATATTCTAAGGGACAAATTGCACTCTGTCAAGCGTTTGGCATTTGGAGGAGCATCGCGCTATGGAGATTGAAAAAGTCGTTATTCCGGTTGCCGGTTTGGGCACGAGTCTGTTGCCTGCGACCAAATCTCAACCCAAAGAGATGTTGCCCGTGGGGAGAAAACCCGTGGTTCAGTATGTGGTTGAAGAGGTGATTGAGCAGGGGTTAAAGAAGATACTCTTTGTGACGGGAAAGGATAAGCGCACGATAGAAGATCATTTTGACCGGGATCCGGAATTGCAGAATTATCTCTCGGAGAGCGATCACACACTCGATGAACTCGATTATGAAAGAGAAGGGGTCAAATTTTTCTATACGCGACAAATTATTCCTTCCGGTCACATTACGCCCGCGGGCATAGGCGATGCCATTAGCAGGGCTGAGGACTTTGTTGCCGGCGAGCCATTTGTGGTCGCGTTTGGCGATACGATTATCAAGTCGGGCAATCATGCGGGTCTCTTGCGGCGGATGATCAAATCGCACTGCGAAAATGGGTCCAGTTGTACTATTGCGGTTGTTGAAGTGCCCGGGGGCGAAGAGAACCAGTACGGTATTGTCGAGCCTGTGAACGGCGAGTCTGAAGACGATTTTGAAATCGCGCATATTGTGGAGAAGCCCGCTCCGGAAAATGCACCGAGCAATCTCGGCGTGGCCGCGCGTTATATTTTTAATCCCGAAATTTTTACTGCTCTCAAACGCACATCTCCCAGTTACAGAGGCAAGCTCGAGCTTACAGATGCGATTTCGACGCTTATTAAAATGGGACATACTGTTCGCTGTATCAAGTTGTATCCCGAAGAATTGCGCTATGATATTGGCGATTTTGAATCGTATTTCAAATCCTTTATCGATTTTTCCCTTTTCGATCAGCGCTATGGGTACCTTCTCCGCCAGTACCTGCAAAAGCGCCTGAGACAATTCTAATGACCCATGCGTTTTTTTCCACTGCCCCAGGGCGGTGTGGCATTATTGGAAATCCCACCGATATGTACGGCGGTAGCGTTATTTCGTGTTCGACGCGAGAACGCGCCGCGGTTCTGATTGCGCCGTCCGATGTGCTCAGTTTTGAAGTCTCCGGGCAACGCTTTGAAGTGCATTGCCCGGAGGATCTGTATCCGGATGGCGGTTATTTTGATGTGGCGAAGGCTATTGTTCATTTTCTGGATCTCGGTAGTGCGAAATTTTCTCTACGCTGGGCGTGCAATGTGCCTTTTGCCGCCGGGCTTTCCAGTTCGTCGGCTATGAGTGTGTCTATTCTCAACGCGATTTTTGCATTTCTGGGACGCGATGAGCATCCTTTTTTTTGCGCTGAGATGGCGCGGCATATTGAGTTGAACTATATGGCTTTATGCGGGTATCAAGATGCGTATATGTGCATGTTTGGCGGTCTGAATTATATGGATTTTAATGGCAAGCAGTTTTACCGCGCATTTGGCGATGAACCTTATGCGACTGTTGAACCGCTCCACGAATATGTCGGGGATTATCCCTTTGTGTTGGGGCATACGGGTGTCCAGCGTTCGTCGGGTACTGTTCATTTGCCGATTCGAGAGCGCTGGTTGGAGGGCGATCGAGAGGTCAGGCGTTGTTATTTGCGGATTGCCCATCTGGCGCGTATGGGCAAACGCGCGATTCTCGCCAAAGATTGGGCGCATCTGGGCGCGCTGATGGTTGAGAACCACGAGATTCAGCGCGATTTGGGAGGATCGGGTCCGGAAAATGAGCGGCTGATTCAGGCTGCATTGGATGGCGGCGCTCTGGGCGCAAAGCTCGCTGGCGCAGGGGGTGGCGGCACGATTATCGCGCTTGCGTGCGATACAAAGCCGGTTGTCGAGGCTATGGAACAGGCCGGTGCCAGTCGCATTATGTATCCCAAACCCTGTCCCGGCGCGACTGTTATTCCACTTGAAAACGCAGCGGACCGCGAGCAGGCGGAACGAGAATTGATTCAGCGTAGTGAGCAGGCGGATATTGCATAGTTATGTCTTCTAAAAACAACTTCCGCATCCTTTTTCTCGCGCGTCGCTATCCGCCCAGTGTGGGGGGTATTCAGACGCATTGTTATAATCTCTATCATCGTTTGATGGAGATGTGTTCGGTTAAACTGGTCGCACTGGGCAGAGATTCGCTTTTGCATCTGATCTGGTTCGTGCCTTATGCGTTTCTGATATCATTTTGTTGTGTTATTTTCAGGCGGGTTGATGCGATTTATTTTAGCGATGGCGTGATTTGTTCTATTGCGCCATTTCTGAGGTTGTTCACGCGCGTGCGTTTTGTGGTGACTATTTACGGTTTGGAGATGACGTTTTCCAATCCGATATTTAGCCGCATGATGCGCTTTGGTGTTTCGTTTTGTGACAGGGTGGCTGTTATCAGTCAAATTACCAGAGAACTTTCCATTCAGGCTGGTGTGCCCGCTGAAAAAATTGATATTATTTATCTCGGTATCGATCCGCCCAGTATTCCCAGGGCGCAGCGCGAGGCTCTCAAAGCGCGATTTGAAGCCGAACACGGTGTTCAATTTGGACGGGACAAAATTGTTCTGAATTTTGGCAGGCAAGTGCCCCGGAAAGGCGTGGCTAAATTTTTGGCATGCGGCGTGCCTTTGCTCGACCGAGATATCAAACTGATCGTGAGCGGTTCTGGGCCAGATGCCGAGCGCATTCGCGAGATTTGGGAAGAAAACGGTCTTCAAGATCGGGTGTTGTTGCTTTATCTGAGCGATGAAGAATTGGGATTTATTAGAGGCGCAGCCGATCTTTTTCTTATGCCCAATGTGCCCTATCCCAACGATGTGGAGGGGTTTGGCATTACCCATCTCGAATGTATGCACGATGGTACGCCCGTGGTTGCTTTTGCTGTGGATGCGCTTACGGAGAGTGTTAGCAAGGGGGGGTATCTCATCCCGTCCAATGATTATCAGGCGTTTGTCGATCAGATTCACGCTTTTTTTCAATTGCCCGCAACAGAGCGCGAGGAAATAGAACGCGAAGCCCGCGAGTATGTGCGTTCTGGGTTTACGTGGGATAAGACTGCTGTAGAATATTTCGATCTTTTTGTGCGTTGAAAGGAACTTTTTATGACTGGTGCTGATGTTCTTATCCAGAGTCTGAAAGCGCAGGGTGTTGATACGCTTACGGGTATGCCCGGCAATCAGAATATTCACCTTTACGACGCGGTGCTGCGCGCCGGTGGTATTCGCCACCTGCTCATCCGCCACGAACAGGGCGCGACTTTGATTGCGAATGGGTATGCGCGTGCTTCTGGGCGCGTTGGTGTCGCGCTTACTGTTCCGGGTCCCGGTTCGACAAATGCTTCTACGGGTCTGGTGGATGCCCATACGGATTGCGTTCCCGTGCTGTTGATTACCGGGGGTACAGAGGTGGCTTTTGACGGGCGGGATCGCGCCAAGTGTTTTCACGGTCTGGATCAAGCGTCTTTTTTTAAGTCGATTACGCACTTTTTTGCGCGTCCCAGGTCTGTTGCTGAAATTCCCGATGCGGTTGTCGGTGCGTTCAAGGCACTGCGCGCTCCGCGCCCCGGTCCTGCGGTTATTGAAATACCGACCGATGTCGCCGCAGAGGAGGGGATGGCGGATATTCCACCTGTAGTTGAGGGGGACCGCCTTTGTCCCGATAGTGTGGATATTGACCGCGTGGCTGAGGTGCTTCGCGCAGCAAAACGCCCGGCTATTCTGGCGGGTAGTGCGGTTATTCACGCCAATGCCACCGATGCGCTCCGTTCTCTCGCAGAGGATCTCAATATTCCCGTTGTTTATACCCGTCTTGGAAAGGGGGTTATGCCAGATGGCCATCCCCTGACTGTGGGGCATTGTTCGGCACAGGCGGGCAAGACGATTCTCGGCAGTGCCGATTTGCTTCTCGCGATAGGCTGTCGCTTTACGCAGATCGATACGCGGAGCTGGTCACTTCCTCTGCCGGAGCGCAAGGTTCAACTCGATCCCGATCCGCGAGAGCTTGGGCGCGAGTATCCGATTGAAGCGGGTGCTGCGGGCGATCTGGCGCTGTCGATTCCCCAGCTTGTCGAGGTGGTGGGTGATTATACGGCGGATTGGGGCGATTTTGTCGATCGCACGCGGGCCGAAGCCGGGGCCAACCGCGCGCCAGTGCCCATTATGGGGGTTACGCGCAAGTCGCTTCCAGATGATGCGATTATTGTGGTGGATGTTACGTCTATTGGGTATCGCGCGTTTGACGAGTATCCGATTACTGTGCCGCGCACGTTTCTCTATCCCAGTCATTCGGTTACGCTGGGTTTTGCGGTTCCCGCTGCTATTGGCGCGAAGCTCGCGTGTCCAGATCAGCAGGTTGTCGCGTTTTGTGGCGATGGCGGGTTTCAGATGACGGCGAGCGAGCTCGCTACTGCGGCCGAACACGGCGTTGAGACAGTTTCGGTTGTTTCCAATGATGGCAGTCTTTCGGCGATTCGCGGTGCGCAGGCGCAGGCTTTTAATGGTCGGGTGATCGATACGGATATGAAGACGCCTCGTCTTGCAGATCTGGCGCGGTCTCTGGGTGCACGGGGGATCCGCGTGGATGATCCCGACCGTTTTGAAGCGGTTTTTGCCGATACTCTGGGGCTGGAAGGTCCTACTGTGATTGAGGTGATGATGGAGGAACAACGCGATTATCTCATCAGCCGCGTGCCGTGGCTTTACCCGGAATAGGTCAGGATGATCAGGATAGATAAGATAAGACCCTATATTGATCGTATAATCCATTGGATAAGGCCCCATCTTTTCCGTATGGCGATCTATTGTGTGATTTGCGCGGTGGGGTATTTGGGCATTGCTGCTGCGGTGATTTACGCGTACAAGGATGGTTTGCCGTCTTTTGATAAGTTAGAGGATGTGGATCCCGCGCAGACGACTAATATTTTTTCTCGAGATGGGGTCGAGTTGAAGAAGTTCTGGGTGCAGAGGCGCGATCCCATTGCGTTTGAGCAGTTGCCGCGTGCTGTGATTGATGCTCTGATTGTTACGGAAGATCAGCGTTTTTGGGGGCACTGGGGTGTGAGTGTTCCCGATATTATCCGCGTGGTGTTCCGCAATGTTTATACATCGGGTACTTTGAAAGGGCACGGTGCGAGTACGCTGACACAACAATTGGCGCGCAATATTTTTTTGACGCTGGATCCAACATGGACGCGCAAAATTCAGGAGCAGTTGACTGCCGTGCTCTTGGAGCGCACCTATACCAAGCGCGAAATTATTACGATGTATTTTAATCAGATGTATTTTGGCAATAGTGCGTACGGTATTCAGACGGCTGCGCGTCGTTTTTTCGGGAAGGATGTCGAGCGTTTGACGCTGGATGAGGGGGCGTTGTTGGTCGGGCTTTTGAAGGGACCAACGCCCTATTCTCCGATTTACCATCCCGAGCGCTCGCTGGATAGGCGCAATAATGTGGTGTTGTACAATATGCGGGGGTCGGGTAAGATTACGGCGGCAGCATACGATTCGATTGCGCAGCGTCCGATTGTTTTGAAGGAGGTCCGAGAGGAGACGGGAGAGGCGCCCTATTTTACAGAGGATATCCGCAAGTATTTGGAATATACCTATGGGCTGAGTGTGCTTTACGATGGCGCGACTGTTACTACGACGCTGGATAGCAGGTTGCAGGAGATTGCAGAAGATGTGGTGTCGCAAAACTTGATGGAGCGGATAAAAGATCGCGTGGCTGCCAATTGGAAGCGCAATCCCCCGGGTGCGGCTTTTTTTGCGAAGATTAAGACGCATCAGGATACGCTGGCGAATCTGGTGTTGCAGGGGGCGCTGGTCGCGCTGGATCCGCATACGGGACATGTTTTGGCGATGGTGGGTGGGCGCGATTTTGAAGAGAGTAAGTTCAATCGTGCAACGCAGGCGTTGCGTCAGCCCGGGTCTTCTTTTAAGCCTTTTATTTATACGGCTGCGGTTGATAAGGGCCATACGCCTACGTGGCGGTTGCCCGATACGGCTGTGTCGATTAAGATGTTCGACGGGACGTATTGGCAGCCGGAGAATTACGACCGAAAATTTTTGGGGTGGATGACGATGCGCGAGGGGCTTGCGGGTTCTCGCAATGTGGTGACGACTCAGGTGTTGGAAAAGGTGGGGCCGCAGACGGTGGTGGATTACGCGATGAGGATGGGTATTGACTCGCAGGTTCAACCGGTTTTGTCTTTGGGGATGGGTACGAGTGAGGTCAAGTTGCTGGAATTGGTGTCGGCTTATGGCACGCTGGCGAATAAGGGTATTCGGGTGACGCCGGTGTCGATTTTGAAGATTGAGGATAAGAATGGGAATGTGCTCGAGGAGAATGTGCAGGGGCGCGAACAGGTGGTGTTGAGTGAAGAGTCTGCGGCTGTGACTGTGAATCTGATGCGGTCGGTTCTGGATATGCGGGCGGGTGAAAATTACGCGGTTTTGACAGGTACGGGACGGATTGCGCGCACGGCTTTTGGTTTTCGCCGTCCAGCAGCGGGGAAGACGGGTACGACGCAGGAGTATGCCGATGCGTGGTTTATCGGGTTTACGCCGCAGATTGTGTGTGGGGTTTGGGTGGGGTTCGATTCCAAGGTGTCGATGGGTAGCCGAATGTCGGGTGCGGCTGTGGCGTTGCCGATTTGGGCGGAGTTTATGAGGCGCGCGCACACGATGCTCCAGTTGCCGGTTGAAGATTTTGTATTGCCAGAAGATATTCCAAAGGTGGAGGTTTGTGGGGAGACATACCAGGTGGCGTCTATTTATTGTTCCAGGCGCTATACGGAGGTGTTTAAGCCGGGTACAGAACCTAGGCGTCCGTGTCCTGTGCATACTTCGAATCCGCAGTCTTTGCCCTCGCCCAGTCAACCGAAAAAGCCGAGGACTAAGCGGGAATATCAGTTTTGATTGCTGTGGGATGATCCAAAAACGGGTCATCCCATATTTTTTGGGAATGTAAATATGTCTTCTGTCCATACTCTTGGCGTGCCGATCCGCAGTGTCAATTGGGTGCGTATTTTTCCGGTGCTGGATGCAGAGGGTCGCGATTATCTGGTGGCTGTGATGGGCCAGCAGGCAGATGGTTTCATGGTGGTGAAGGTAGATCCGGTTACGGGGGATACGGATCAGGTGACGGCGACGCTGCCTTCGGCGCATTATCCGACGGCGACGTTGCTGAGTCGCAGTGGCGTGATTTATATCGGGGCGGCGTACGCGGGGTATTTGTTTTGCTATGATCCAATGGCGGGGCGTTTGGATAATTTGGGGGCGATTAATTTGCCGGATGATACGTTTCCCTGCCGTATTGATGAGGATGCCCAGGGGGTGCTGTGGATCGGGTGTTACGGTTCGGCGGGGCTGACGAGTTACGATCCGAGGACGGGTGTGTTTGTGCGGTATGGACGGATGGATGAGACGGATATGTATTGTTATCCGATGTGTGCGCCCGATGGGACAATTGCCTGCGATATTAAGATGACGCGGCCCCATGTGGTGGTGTTGGATCCGAAGACGGGTGTTCGGGAGGTGGTGGGACCGGTTGTGGCAAAGGAGGATGGTGGGGCGTCGGCGTTGGTGCGGGCGTCCGATGGGGTGCTTTATATCGCGTCGTCTGAGGGCAATTTTCGTCTGGAAGGGTTTGAGGTGGTTCGGGTGGCGGCGCTTCCCGAGCCTGAACCGCTGCCGACGATGTCCGATGGCGCGGTTGTTGATTTTGCCGATCGGGATACGCAGATGTACCGCGTGGTTGGGATTACGCATCCCAGGACGGGGACGACGAGGCAATTGCCCATTGCATACAAGTCGGCGGGGAGTGAGTTGTTTTTGATGCATCGCGGGCCAGACGACAATATTTACGGGTCGAGTATTTTGCCGTTGCATTTGTTTCGGTATGTGCCTTCTTCGGGCGATATGACGGATCTGGGGGTTTGCTCCACGGCGACTGGTGAAGCATATTCGATGGGGAATTTGGACGGGAAGCTCTATATTTGTTCTTATCCCGGTGCGAGGCTGTCGGTGTATGATCCTTCGCGTCCGTATGAATTTGGGGTGGTGGCTGATAGCAATCCGCGCGATTTGGGGCGTGTGGATGAGGTGTCCTATCGCCCCCGTGCGATGATGACGGGTCCGATGGGGCGGGTGTGGATCGCTTCTGTTCCGGATTACGGTTTGTGGGGCGGTCCGTTGTCGTGGTTCGATCCGGGTACGGAGCAGTTTGGGTCTTACCGCGATATTGCCGGGGAGGCGAGTTGCTGGTCGCTGGCATGGCTGGTTCGCCAGGATTTGCTCGTGGTGGGGACGACGATTAACGGGGGGTCCGGTACCCGTCCGCGGGTTTCACAGGCGGTGTTGTTTTTGTGGGATTATGAGCGGGAAGAAAAGGCGTGGGAGGGGACGCTCGATAGGCATATTTCGGCGATTAATGCGCTTGTTGTCGGCGAGGATGGGTTGCTTTACGGTACGGCTCTGGGCGATGAGGGTCCTGTTCTGTTTGCGTTTGATCCTGTTTCGCGAGCTTTTCACTATGCGATTCCCTTAGATGGCCGTCCTCTGGATCTGGGGCTTCAGAATGGGCCAGATGGGAAGCTATACGGTTTTACGACGGGGTCTTTTTATGCGTTCGATCCCGCCCACCGCGCTATTACGCCTCTGTACGAGGAAGAAGACGCTTTTCAGGTCCCCGGTCCTGTGATGGGGAATAATGTGTATTTCGCCAGGAAGCACGAGATGAAGCGGTTGGTGATTTGAAAGGCTATGCCTGCGCCGTGTGCGTGTCGGTCCAGGCAACGTCATTGCGGCATGTTTTAAGCCGCAATCCAGAAGGTTTTTAGCCGCTGCGTGCAGTTGTACACCACTTTTTCTGCTCTCTACAGGTAATACAGCAGGCACATTGAGATCAAAATAATGTGCCTGCTTTTATTTCAGGTGTTCATTTTCGGACACCACTGTATCAAAATCGGACACTTATTGAACTGTGCCCATGGCACTAATTTTTATAACTCCTTGTAAAACATAGAGAAGAGGGTTTTGGCACAGAAATTGCTTCCTCTTGGGATGGAAAACTTTCCACCCCATTATTTACCAGGTGTGTCTAATGGGTTAATAGTTTTTAATTCGTTCTGCTTGTAACGGGGGAGGGCTATTGTGTTTAGAAATTACCTGATTATCGCGCTGAGAAATCTCAAGCGGCAAAAGACCTTTAGCGCGATTAATATTTTGGGGCTTGCCATTGGTCTGGCTACGTGCATTTTGATCGTGCTCTATATTCAGGATGAGTTGAGTTTTGACAGTTGGCATGCAAAAGGAGATCGGATTTATCGCGTGATGCGGGAGACTAAGGCTGGGGGACAATCGAATTATTTGCCCGATACGTCGGGCGCACTGGCAGAGGCACTTGAGCGGGACTTTCCCGAGGTGGAGAAAGCCGTGCGCGTATGGATTGATTTCATAGACGTAAGCCTGGGAGAAAAAGAATTTCCACTGAGTATCTGTATTGCCGATCCCGAGATATTTGCAATTTTCGATTTTCCATTTGTGCGTGGCAATCTCGAAACTGCATTTCTCAATCCCAATGCTATTGCTATAACAGAATCAGCAGCAAAGCGGTTATTTGGAGACGAAGACCCGATTGGCAAGACCATCACCTCTGAAAGCAAGCATCACGGAGGTGAGCGCACCATCACTGCTATAATAAAAGATGTGCCCCGCAACTCTACACTCAGCCGCTACGGTGAAACCGATTATATCGATTATATCGGAACAGGCAGTTTCTCGTCCGAAGGCGCGAAATATCTCTGGGAAGATTGGATACCAACCGATGGTTGGCGTCCGGTCAATACGTATGTTTTGCTGCGGGAAGGGGCGGATCCAAAGGCGCTGTCCGCGAAGCTTTCCGAATTTATGGATCGCTATATGGGTGCAGAGATCGCGCGCACAAATGCATATCATCTCCAGCCTCTCAATCGCATTTATCTCTATTCGAGGCAGGACTACAACCTGGATTGGTACGGCGATATTGACCGCGTTTATCAATTTGGGGCTATTGCAGTTCTGGTGCTTGCGATTGGATGTATTAATTTCACAAATTTGACGACGGCGCAATCGGCTCGCAGGGCGCACGAGGTGGGTTTGCGAAAGGTATCGGGTGCGTATCGTTCACAACTGATGGGGCAGTTTTTGGGCGAGTCTGTTCTCACGGCAATGGTCGCGCTTGTGCTCGCGCTTAGTGCCGTCGAACTTGTGCTTCCCGAGTTTAATGCCTTTTTCTATAAGCAGATTGAGTTGAATTTGTCGAGTGATCCTTTGCTCGCCATTTCTTTGATTGGTATTGCCGTATTTGTCGGGCTGTTGGCTGGTGTTTATCCCGCATTTTTTCTTTCGGCGTATGAACCCACAGAGACGTTAAAGGGGGCTTTTCGCGCGGGTTCTCGGGGGCAGTGGATTCGGAGGGGATTGGTGGTGGCGCAGTTTGCTATTTCAATTATTTTGCTCGCGAGTACGGGGGTGATCTATCAGCAACTCGACTATATCAAAAATAAGCATTTGGGTCTTAATATGGAGCAGATGGTACTCATGCCCATATTTGTTCTCGATCAGGAGACAAAATTGGACCCGGGGAAAAAGCTCGCCGCCCGTTATGCCACGGTAAAGCAGGCATTCCTCGCCCATCCGAATGCGCTCGAAGCAACGGCGTATCGCTGGCGGGTTGGTTGGAGTGGGGGGATTATCCGGACCATTCGGGCAGAGGGACACGAGGGCACGGACTGGCGCATGCCTCTCTTGGAGGTCGATGAAGATTATCTCGATGTGTTTCAAATCGAACTGGTAGAAGGGCGCAAATTTGATCCGATTGCATTTCCCACAGATACGTCAAAAGCCTTTATCATCAATGAAACAGCGGTTGCGCGGCTCGGTTGGGACGATCCTGTTGGCAAATCTTTTGAGTGGGTTGATCGAGAGAGGAATCGGAAGGGGACGGTGGTTGGCGTAGTGAAAGATTTTCACTACGGTCCGTTGCAAGAAGAAATTGGTCCTGTTGCACTAACGCTTCGGCACCAGCAATTTTACAGTTTGGGCGTGCGCGTTAAAGCCGGAGGCATGGAAGAGACGCTCACTTTTTTTGAAAAGACGTGGAAGCGTTTCGCGCCTGCAGATCAGCCTTTTGACTATTTGATGTGGGATCAGCAGTTTGAATATATGTACTCTGCAGAACAACGGGCGCAGGCGCTGACGTTGCTTTCCTCAGGGATGGCAATTTTGCTCGCGTGTATGGGGCTTTTTGGCCTTGCGGCATTTACGGTTGAGCAGCGTGTGAAAGAGATTGGAGTGCGCAAGGTGTTGGGTGCGAGCGTGTCCAATATTGTGATGTTGATTTCCAGGACATTTGCCATTATGGTTTTGATTGCGAATCTGTTTGCATGGCCGGTTGCGTATTTTGCGATGCGAAGTTGGCTGGATGGTTTTGCTTATCGCACGGATCTTTCGTGGTGGATATTTGTTTTGAGTGGCGCGGTTGCCCTGGCGATTGCGTTGTTTACTGTGAGTTTCCACGCTCTTCGCGCGGCGCTGTCCAATCCGGTGGAAGCCTTGCGGCATGAATAGATTAGGATAGTGAAAATAAAAAGCCCGGTGGATAATTGGATCCATCGGGCTTTGTTGTGTGGAACTGTCTGTCAACTTGCGGAATTTCAATCCTTTGTGTATATTGATTGGTGAACATTTGAGCAGTTTGAGCAATACAAATTATTGTTGACCGCAGCCCTTTAGCGTCTTATATACACAAATGTTACATAAAGAGACATACGCAACGCTTTGAAACACTGCGAGACATCAATATGCCCATTCAGATTGACAATGTAACCTATTATTCAGCAACCGAAGTGATAGGTGACTTGAATGTGTCGCGCCAAACGCTCTGGCGGTGGCGAAATGAGGGCAAAGTTCCTGCCGGGCATCGGTATCGCAATAGGAGCGTTCTCTTTACCTCTGATGAGGTCGAAGAGATTCGTCAATTTGCCAATAGAATTGAACCTATTGATCAATCCGATGCAAATCAGTTGAAACTTTTTATCCATAAACGTCCTGATTTGTCTAAGGTCTGAAATCTATAAATGGTCTTAGATCGAAAAATTACAGGGGTTTAGAGAAAGTTTCAATTTCAGGTATGAATTTTGCTTTTAATGAGAGTTGATCATGCGAGAAGTGTATTTAGACAATAATGCGACGACGCGACCTTTCCCCGAGGTGCGCGAGGCAATGATGGGTGTATTGGGTGAGGATTTTGGCAATCCGTCAAGCGCACATTCGGCTGGCGACCGAGTGCGTGAAGCAATGGTCTCAGCACGTGAAGCTGTTGCACAGTTGGTCGGGGCTGAGCCGGATCAGATTGTGTTTATGGGGAGTGGGACTGAGGCGAATAATACGGTGTTTAATTCTGTTGTTCAACGCGCCCCAACCGGAAAACGGGTTCGCATTGTGACGACGACTGTAGAACACTCGTCAATTGTGAAGATGTGTGACTATCTCGGCGCAAGAGGCGTTGAAGTGGTATCTGTTCCGGTGGATCGTTGCGGGCAGTTGGTTTGGGAAGCATTGGATGAGGCTATTACGCCAGACACTGACCTGGTTTCCGTGCAGTGGGTGAATAATGAAACAGGCGCGATTTTGCCTGTTGAGGAGATTGCTCGGCTTTGTCAATCCCGAGGGGTGTTATTTCACATCGATGCGGCGCAGGCTGTTGGCAAATTGCCCATTTCTGTAACAGAATCGCCCGTTGATTTTTTGACTTTTACTGCACACAAATTCCACGGACCACAGGGGATCGGAGCACTTTATGTGAGGTCGCCCAAAGGATTATTATCATTGCTTTGGGGCGGATCGCAAGAAGGCGGGTTGCGACCAGGGACAGAGAATGTGCCAGGCATTATTGGCATGGGAACCGCGGCTCAGGTGCGATTGGAGCGATTGAAGGATGTACAGGGGCTTATGGCTTCGCTTCGGGATAATTTTGAGCAGTCTGTCATTGATCGTGTGCCTGATGTGGAGATCAACGGTAATCCCAATATGCGGGTTTGCAATACGACAAATTTGCTGTTTCGTAATGTAGATGGTCAGGCACTCGTGGCGCGGTTGGATCAAGAAGGAGTGCGATGTTCACAGAGTTCGGCATGTACCAATCAGCGACCCGAGCCTTCGTATGTGTTGCGAGCTATGGGTCTGTCTGAGGCTGAGGCTTATGCGAGTATCCGGTTTAGCTTTTCAGAGTTCAATACAATTGAAGATGTCGATGAGACGGTTGCATATCTGGCGCGATTGTGTGAACAATTGCGGAGGTTCAGTCAGCGGCGATTGTCGCGTTTAGCGGAGGTGGGTTGATGAAGTTTAGCGGACACGAAACTTTTGCAATTCGAGAAGGGTGGCTTCACAAAGGACTCAAGTTACTCATTGAGGAACCCGAGTTGCTATATGATGAATATGTTGCGGATTGGCTCGGCGTTGGAAAAAATATGTCCCGTTCTATTCGTCATTGGCTGGCGGTAACGGGACTGGCGGAGCGCGTGACAGGCAGTGGGCGTCAGACCAGATTGAAAGAAACGGAGCTTGGCAGGCTTATTTATGAGCGAGATTGCTATTTTAATGAAGTGGGAACATGGTGGGCTTTGCATCTGAATCTGGTTGCCCCTAAGACACAGGTATATACATGGCAATGGTTTTTCAACCATTTTAACTTGCACCGATTTGATCGGTCAGTGTGCCTGGAGAGTTTACGCCGACATGTGCTTATGTCAGGGGTCCGTTCGCCCAGGACATCGACTTTGGAACGCGATCTCGCATGTATGTTGACCAGCTATGGGCGCGTGATTCCCGTTGAGCACGACGATCCAGAAGAGGCTCGGGAATGTCCATTTGTCGAATTGGGGTTGCTGAACCATTTTCGGATGTCGGGATATTATCAATTACATCAAGGAGCGAAGGATGTGCCTCCCCATTTGTTCGGTTATGCCCTGGCTCAGGCTTTTCCAGACTTGACCGAAGGCGAGGGGACCGTAGATATTCCGCTACTTCAGGCTGCGCGACAACCCGGGGGCCCCGGTCGGGCATTTGTTTTGACAGGTGAATCGCTGTTTGACTTGACCTCACAAGTCGAAGCCAATCTGGGTTCGCGGGAGATTCAAATTGCTGGCCTGGCTGGTAGTCGTATGATTCGTGTGAGTAAGAAAAAGTCTCTCGATTGGTTGCAAAACTATTACGCAGATTTGGAACGAGGAGATCGTCGTGCCGCATAATGAACAGACTGCCGAAGCGTTTTTGCGCTCTATCAATATCCAATACGATGCCAATTATCCCGAGCGGGTGTCTCACTACCGTCCAACGGGGAAGAGTGTGTCACTGCTCAAGGCCCTGGCGGGACAGACGCCTGATCGCGCCTTTTTTGTGGTCGCACCCTATGGAACGGGAAAGTCAATTACAGCGACCTATTTGTTGCATTTGGTTGAAAATCGCTCCGATGCCGATGAAACACTATCTGCCGCTGAAGACAAGTTAAAGGTAGTTAGTCCAGATTTGGGTAAGTTTTCCAAAGAACGTCGCAAAGCGAAAGACAAAGGGCTTGTGCTTGCATTGCAGGGCTATTGTCGGGATTTAAGTGCGAGCCTGAAAGATGCCGCGCTCAAGGGGATGTGGCGTATCAAGCTCGGTCGTCAAGCGCGTGCGATTGACGCCATGCCGTGTGAGACGATTGATCAGGCAATAGAATTGCTCGTCGAAGTTCGGGATAAGGCGCGTGCATCAGGCTGTGATCGGATTGTTATTTTGTGGGATGAGTTTGGGCGCCATATTGAGTCTTTGATTTCCGAGGGACGTTCCGCTGCTTTGAGTGAAATTCAGTCGTTGGCCGAGTTTGTAAGTCGGTCTAAGGCTATTCCCGTAACACTCGGATTGTTATTGCATCAAGAGTTGTTGCAATATGCAGGTAGTATGCCGCAGGCGGTGCGAACCGAATGGCGAAAAATTGAAGGGCGGTTTCAGACAATTCAGTATATTGACGATAGTAAGGAGATTTATCGCCTGATTGCTGAAGCCGTGTCTGCCCGATCGCAATTCGATAAGATCGACAAAAAAGCGATTGAGAGGGCTGTGAATCAGTGTCGTAAGTTGGATATTTTTTCTGATTTTGCTAGGAAGGAATTGGCAGATTTATTTGTGCTCTCTTGTCCGCTTGAGCCAGTTGCGTTGTATTTGTTGCCTCGTCTCTCAGCACGTGTGGCGCAAAATGAACGCACGTTATTTAGTTTTCTCTATCATGTAGATTTTACGACCTTTGTGAAACCCGATGCGCTTTACGACTTCTTCTCTCCAGATATGCGTGCAGATTCTGCTGTTGGGGGGACGTATCGGCAGTGGTTGGAGACGCAGAGTGCGTTGACAAAGGTCGGTCACGATGAAGATGCGGTCATTGCATTAAAAATTGCGTGTTTGTTAGGGTTGGGTACGAGTGGAGAGCGGTCACGTGCGGGTCGTGAACTTTTGGAATTTGCTCTAAAAGGGTATATTGAATCAAAGCGTGAAACCGCAACAATTGATCGTTTGATTGAGCACAAGCTGCTGCTCCACCGCAAGCACAGTGATGAAGTGGCTGTGTGGCATGGCACGGATATGGATTTGCGAGGGCGATTGGAAGAAGAGAAGAATCGATATCGCGATACCTTTCAGTTATGGGATTTTTTGACAGAAGAAGTGCGCCCTCCAGCTTGGCGGCCTGTGCGTTATAATGACGAGTTTCGCATTCGGCGGTATTTTGTCGGTGAATTTCAAAACCAGAGTACCTTGCGTGGGTTTTTGAGTCCAGAATTTCAAACAAGTTATGTTGAAGATACGAGTGATGGCAAAATTGTTTATGTAACGGCTGAGACACATAGCGAGTTGGATTTCGCCGAGGATACTGCACGCAATCATTCGGATCACGACCGCGTGATACTGGCAATTCCACGAGAACCCCTGCCGCTATTTGAAGCCGCGCTTGAAGTGTGGTGTTTGTCACAAATGCAGTTTGATGCTGACCTCGTCGATTCCGATCCTCTCGTAGTGCCCGAGTTACATCAGATGGCCGATGATGCGCGGGGGCTTATGCAGCGTTTGATTGACCGGCTCGTGCATCCTGCGCCCAATGGCCCACGATGGTTTTATCGCGGGGCAGAGCTTGATGTGCAGAGTCCGAGCGCGTTGCGCAGTGCTTTATCTGAGATCGCAAAGCAAGTCTATCCTCTGACGCCAAAGATCAATAATGAACTCATCGTGCGTAACAAGCCCTCTGCCACTATTGTGAACGCCCGCAAGAAACTGTTGCTCGGTGTGCTGGAGAGGTCAGGGCAGGAGATGCTGGGTATAGAAGGCAATTATCCGGATGCGTCTATGTTCCGCACGGTGCTGTTGCACACTGGATTGTATAGAGACGACGACGATGGACGCTGGCGTTATGCGATGCCTAAGGAGGTAGAGGACGAAGGGCTAAGAGGTGTTTGGGATGAGGTTCGCTCATTTTTGACAATACCGGCAAAAGAGCCGAAGGATATTCAGGGATTTTTCAATACGCTTATGGCACCGCCTTATGGGGTTCGCGCTGGATTGTTGCCAATTCTATTTGGGACGGGCTTAAAGGCATTTCCGAGTGCATTATCTCTGGCGTACGAGGGCGAATATGTGGCTGATGTATTGCCATCTGTTATCGAGCAGCTATGCCGTGAGCCAGACCGCTATCAATTGATTGTTTTGGATATAGATGCACCCAAACGCGACTATTTGCTCGGGTTTTACCAGTGCTTTGCTGGCGAACAAACAGAAGATGTCCCGGATGGCGATCTCATACGTCGGTGTTACGATGCGCTGGAAGCATGGAAGGCGCAATTGCCCCCAGCGGCATTGACAACAAAGCAAGTATCTGAACGAGCACGTCGTTTTCAGGTAGCGATTCAACGATCATCTGACCCCGTGCAGTTGTTGTTCAAACAAATTCCCGGTGCACTGTTGGGCTATTCATTGGATGATTGCGATGCGTTTTTGGATGCCTTGGAAACGCATAAGCAAGAGTTGGATGATGTGGTGGGTATTTTCCGTAAACACGCTGCAACTTCATTGCGCCGTGCGATTTCTGTTGGGGTACGAGATCGAGAAGATAATATCCGCGAGTGCGCGATGCGTTGGGCAGAGTGTTTTCCGCGAGATTTTGTGATGCAGTTGACAGATGGTGTTGCAAAGGGATTGCTGTCTCGAATGCGGATGCCTTATGAGACTGATGCTTTGTTTTTAGATTCGTTGGCGAGTTTGTTATCGGGTAAAACCACATCGCGGTGGGATGATAGCACGATTGCGAATTTTGATCGTGAAGTTCAAAATGTGGTGCGACGTATAGAGGAAGCCGCTCTGTCCGCAGATGCGAATATGAAAGACAATGGGGAAGCCGTTCAAGGTCTTGCCAATCTCGTAAGTGGGAGGATTGGTGAATTGATCGGTCGTCTAAAAGATTTGGTGGGGGAAGAGCAGGCTCACGCTTTAATTGCAGAGCAACTAACAGGGGAGGCTGAAAATGGCAACGCTCAAGGAAGCACTGGCAAGCTTGCAGGATAATCCCGAGATGCGCCACATTGTTAGTGTATCGGGCGGGAAAGATTCTGCTGCATTGGCGATTTATATGCGTCAGTATTATCCAGAGATTCGTGCGGAGTATGTATTTTGTGATACCGGATGCGAGTTGGATGAGACATATCAATACCTGGAGCGTTTGGAAGCCTTATTAGGTGTGAAGATCGTGCATTTGAACGCACTCGACGGCTTAAAGGTGGAGAAGAAACCCGGTCGCAATCCGTTTGATATGTATTTGAATGAAATATACGGTGGCTATTTGCCCAGTCCGAGGTCGCGGTGGTGTACGCGCGTGCTGAAAATTGAGCCTTTTGAGGATTATGTTGGTGATAGCCAGGCGTATAGTTATATTGGTATCCGCGATGATGAAGACCGGGATGGGTACATCGCAAAAAAGCCACCCTCAATTTCTCAACAACCCAATATCATTCCCGTTTATCCATTTAAGGACGATGGACTTGGTCTGTCTGATATTAAACAGATTCTGGAGGAGTCTGGGTTAGGACTGCCTGAGTATTACAAGTGGCGGTCACGGTCAGGGTGCTACTTTTGCTTTTATCAGCAGATTGGGGAATGGCAGAGGTTGAAAGAAGAACACCCAGATCTATTCGAGAAAGCAAAGGAATATGAACAGGTGAAGGATGGAAAGAAATTTACCTGGGTGGATGGGAAAACCTTAGACGACATTGCAAATCAGCCGCTCAAACCTTTGCCCGTGATTGATGAGACGGAGGGTTGTGCGATTTGTCATTTGTGATATTTCTATGGTGCAAAGACCATTTATACACGTGGAGATATATAACCTATGTCGAAAGAGGCTGTCCCTTCGTTAAAAGTCGGCACAGGATGGATAGAAATTGAAATCATTTCCGAGCCCGATGTAGTCTTATCATTTAGGGGTTACGCACCTATTCTGCGAGTTCGGAAGTCTAGGACAGGCGTTGAATATCTACTTTACATCTCAGCGAAGTCATTAGCGGAACCTCTTGAAGAGCTTAGAAAAAACAATGTTGGTATCTTTAAGGGTATCCGATTACGAATTCGTAAAGAGAGTATGGAAAGGATGTCGAAATATGAAATTGAGGTAGTAAATGATTAAGTTGAACCTACGACGAACCTGGTATGAAATTTCTGAGTATCTCAATAGTAATGATCCTAATCCACTGAGGATAGCTGAACTGGTCAACCGCGTTCCACCATGCTGCTGGACCTTTGAATTCACCTTTGAAGGTACTAAACGAACCAATGTGTGGATCGACTGCGATTCCACGATTGCTGATGATGACGCTCGACTATTGATCAATGGTTCATTAGAGGAAGTTTTTTTTACTGATACCCTCTATTTGCGCCAAGCAGGAAGATATCTCGCTGAAGATACCTCCAAACTCCTCCAGGAGCCACCATCTTCAAATCTAATTACACTTAGGAATTTAGACAGGAACGCGGACTATCTCCTGGCCCTAAAGGGCTTCTGGCAGTCCAATTCTACACCACCAGAGATACAGCAGAATCCGGATATTCGTTCGTATTTTTTAGAAAATACTTGGCTGGGATCACCGGATTTCGCAGATTCCGATTATTATATTCGCTGGATAGTATTCGGGACAGAGGAGTTGATCCGCCCGGAGAACCGGTATGAAACTAAATTGGGATTCGCAGATAATTTCACTACTCAAGCAAATTTGTACAATACAAACGGAGATCATATAGGTCAGGCTAGTTTTCAGACCTCTCCATCTCTTGAGGATGATGAGATATATAATACGTTCGGTCCACTTGTCCCGAAACCGAAGAACTGGCTGAATAGGAGCCGTGGGGATCCTCGTTGGATTATCGAGATTGGTAGTCAAACACTTAAGCAGGCCGTCGTCCAAGGAAAGCCCACAACCAAGCACATTAACGAGTTAGTTGAGTCTGTTGAGAAGGCTAAGGTTTCAGTTATTGATTCAGACTGTTTCCAAAATTACAAGCAAGATATACGACGAAAACAACTAATCATAGCAGCAAATAGGCTGAAAGAAAGGCAAAAACGGGCACAGACAGGAAATAAAGTCATCTTTAAAGACAGACCAGTGATGCTCGTTCCTTCAAATGAGAATGAAGTTCTTGTTTTGCTATGCAAACTAGAAGCCCTTCATGCACTCCCCTTTCATGAGTTCTTCTTGTGGGAATACACATCTCGTGCAGGAATAGATGCAATAGCCTCATACCAAATAAAAGAGACTGACGTTCAATATATGTTTAAAGCCATCGAAGTAGAGTATCATTTTGAGAACTTCTTCGATCATGGACATCCTCATAACCAAGTGGACCTTGTGATCTGTTGGGATTTTCGCGATGGCGAGGTACCTTTAGAATTACGTCAACACAGTGAATACCTATTCGAGTATCGAAACCATGAATCTTTTTTTATACTCGTACTATCTCATATACCAAACCTTCAAGTCGAGAGGAGTTAAATAATGAGCAATGAGATTACCGGAGTTGGCGAGATTACCGAAGTTATTGAGAAAACTCAAGGGGAACGAAAATATCTATTTGGCACAATAGGCTCTGACAAAATTAAGAATGTGACCTTTGTTCCAGT
This sequence comes from Gemmatimonadota bacterium, assembly GCA_009838845.1. Lineage (NCBI taxonomy): Bacteria > Pseudomonadati > Gemmatimonadota > Gemmatimonadota bacterium. The sequence continues at coordinate 59,637 of VXRD01000124.1, forward strand.
TATTGAGCGTAGTACTAGAACGTATCTAAATGAGATAACAGAAGAAGGCTATCAACGGCCTGGCTCATTATCTCGAATGAGGGCCTTTGCCAATTTCCTCAAAGACAACCCTAACAGCGTAGTTCCGCCGGTACTTCTTTCTGGGCGCGGAAACTGGAAATGGCAGCCTGGAGAACAGGAACAAGATTTGGGGCGGCTTATAATTCAAGACAAGGCTGCGGTCATTGACGGTCAGCATCGCCTAGGCGGTTTTGTATTTCTGTATGAAGACTCCGAGGTTGTACGTGACATATCTTTTATTCTTCTTCCTGATCTCACTGTTAAGGAGGAAATACAAGAGTTTGTCGTCGTCAATAATTCCCAAAAGGGAGTGCCCAAACCTCTGACAGCGTATCTGGAAGACGAGGAGAAAGCGCAGGTTGGATGGGCACTCAATCAAGACTCCGACAGCCCGTTTAAAGGAAGGATCACACGGGTATCTCTACAGCGGAATCATCTCTTCGCGCTCCATAGCGTGGCGAAGCAGGTTGTGCGTCTGTTCTCAATTGGGAGCATTCAAGACTTAGATGTTGATCAAAAGATCGAATTCATGTCCCGGTTTTGGACAATAATTGCTGATCAACTCCCAGATGAATGGTCGGATATTGAAAAGCTTGACGATCGTGAGACAAGAGGACGGAGAGACTTCGAGTATAAGCTCTTGGAACTCACAGGACTCATCGCCTGGGCTCACACTGGCGCACATATTTTTTCACGTAGTTATAGCGAGGCAACAGGTATGAATTGGGATAACGTGAGCCGTCTAGTGGAGGCTACGTCAGGAATTGACTGGCGCAAGACTGGAGAATACGAAGGTAGGACTGGGGAGGCTGCGGGAAGGGTTATGGCAGATGAGATGATTCGTATGTTGCCGGCTGAAGCCTGATGATAAGTAGTATTTATAAAATGTTTCATTGACCTATTTCTCACTCTCATTACTGCAAGGAAATAGGATGGGAAGACCGTATATAATAGGGCAAACCAACCCGAAGGTCCTTGCCGATGATTGACGAAACAAAAATGCAGGATGAACTGCGTCCAGAGTATGACTTGAGAACTCTACAGGTGAGAAAAGTTGGGACCGAGCGAACGCACTTAAAAAATGAAAAAGTCCGTTGGATGGGATGTCCATCGGGTTTTTGTTTTAGAGAGTATAAAACAGGATAAATAACGGAACAATAGGGGGCTAAAAGTGGAGTCTTATATCATACATAAAATTATGGAAGGGCTATCTCAACACCTAAAAGCTTTCGATTCAAAGGGAAAATTTCAAATTGCTTTTTCATCACAATTCCAGGCAACAGCACCGGCTTATCGGGTGCGCCTGGGTGTCCAGCCCATCCAAAGAGTACCCAACATTGTGGACATTTGGGCCAAAGATTATGAAACCCAAAATGTCGTCGCCATTGACTTGGCGTATCCTACCGCCAAACAAGGAATGGTGTTAGAGCCAACAGGTACAGCTGTTTTTTTACCCGACTACCCGGAGATAGACACAGCAAAATCAGAATTTCGTGAAGCTATCGAAAAACTTGAATGGGCAGTAGCGGCACAATTAGCTAATAAAGGATTTGCGATTTTACTAACAAATCAGCCAAAGCTATGGGAAGACTTCCTGGAAAAGATAACAACAACCGACCATATTACCCCTTCAAGAACTTATGATATAAACTGGAAGGATTATTCGTCATTAACTCAGGGAGAAAACCCCTGTTTTAGGTATCTCGTCGTCGAGATCAAACCCTAAACGAGATTCAGGGGTTATAGGTAAACGAAATATGCCCTCCGTCACAGTGAAAAGTTAGGCGGCCATTTGCTCGGGGTCTAACTGTTGTGTGTGTTTTAAAATAGAATTCACCCATCAGACCCTGGGTATCCCTCAGGGCCGAATATGACACCATCTCTAAAGACCTCATCCAAACCTACCCCAAAGACTTCATCCGCCTCACATTCGGACAGGACGATTTAGAAGTCCTCGACATCCTCAACACAGAGCAAACACCGTTGAAACACGACACATGGACAGCCTTATCCGCGTCCTTATCGCGGGTGAGGAGGCGTTGATCCATACGGAGTTTCAAACCACTGACGATCCGTCTATGCCACGCCGCATGGCGGGCTATATTATACGTGCGATTGAGCAGCACGACCTGCCGATTTATTCCAGTGTGATCTACTTGCGGCGCAGTGCAGGTCGGCGCGATCCAGGGTACTTTGTTCAGGAAATATCCGGCCGTCACGTTGTGATCAAATACACAGTGATTCGGCTCAGTGAGATAGAGGGACAGGACATTCTCGATGGCGGACCTTCGGGCTTGTTTCCATTCGTCCCCTTGATGAAACATCCTGTTGGCATAGATTCTGAGGCGTGGTTGCGTCACTGTGTTGACGCTGCGAATGCGCTGCCGGTGGATGAATCAATAAAGGTTGACATTTTGGACAGGTTGGTGATATTGAGTGGGTTAGAGTATGATCTGGCACTGATCAATCGTATTCTATTACAGGAGGGTCTTATGGATGCTATTATGCGCGAATCGTCGTTTGCACAATACATTATGAAGCAGGGCATTGAGCGCGGGGAGAGAGACCGCGCTATTGCCGATATCATCGAGGTGCTGGAAATTCGATTCGATCTACCTGAAACAGATCCCTTATCTGCTCGCATTGCCGCTATTGAAGATTTGCAACGCCTCAAGCAGTTGCATCGTACGGCGATTCAGGTGTCCAGTCTTGAGGCATTTCAGCAAATATTAGATGAAGCAGATTAAGGAGGTACAATGCCTGACGCGAAAACACCGCGTCACATCCATACGAATCGGTCAGCTAAGGCTGATTATCTCGCGTGTAAGGAGATCTTGAGCGGATCGAAGAACAGTGCTGAAACCACTTGTATGGATCGGTCAACTAAGGCTGACTTTCTCGCAATTAGAGCGTTCTTCTGCGGGAGGTTGTACGACGCTGAAACCATTTGTAAAGTACTCGTAGAGGAGGATCTCATGGACCTCGTCTTTGAGTCATCCTTTGTAAAACAACTCATCCAACAAGGCAGAGAGAAAGGCATCCAACAAGTCAGAGAGCAAAGGGAAAGAGGCTACGCCATAAAAAATATTATCACGGTGTTGGAGATTCGATTTGATCTACACGAATCAGAACACCTATCTGCTCGCCTTGCGACCATCACGGATTTGCAACGTCTCAAGCAGTTGCATCGTGCGGCGATTCAGGTGTCCAGCCTTGAGGCGTTTGAGCAAGCGTTGGATGCGTGACGCGATTATGTGGAATTATGCACATATCCTTCAAACTATATGAATAAGCTCGGTGGACCGGTTATCCATCGGGCTTTTGTGTCTTATAGGACTTCTTTATGATTGTTGATACGCATGTTCACATTTGGGAAATTTCGGATAAGTATCCGGTTGGTCCCACTGCGCCGACCTGGAATAGCTATCCGGATGAGTCGGGTACTGCTGAGGAACTTTTGGCCGATATGGATGCCGAAGGGGTGGATTGGACGGTGCTCGTGCAGACGAGTTGGTCCACATGGGATAATGGTTATATTGCGGATTCGGTGATTCGGTATCCGGATCGGTTTGTCGGGCATGGTCTTGTTGATCCCCAGGATCCCGATAATGCCGAGCAGGTGCGCTACTGGATCCGGGAGCGCGGTCTGGTTGGGTTCCGTTTACATCCGATGTACTATCCCGATGAAGAGATTCTGCTTACGGAGCAGAATGGTCCGATGTGGGAAGAGATTGTGGCGCTCGATGCTGTTATTCAGTTTCATTTGCGGCCTGAGGATGCCGATCAGGTCGCTGCGATTGCTCAGCGGTGTCCGGATACTGTTCTTATCTTAGACCATATGGGGTATCCGCAAATAGATCGTCCGCTTGCTAAATATCAGCCTGTTCTGGATCTGGCGCGTTTTGACAATGTGTTTTTTAAACTTTCTGATGTGGCTGGGCGTTCGCAAGAAGCTCATCCGTACGAAGATGTGCATCCCTATATTGAGGCGGCGCTGGCGGTTTTTACTGCTCAGCGTACGGTCTGGGGGACTGGTTATCCCGGGTATCACCGGGTCAAGCACAAGTGGCCCACGCTTGCTGATGAACTGCGTCTTATTCGCGAGGGGTTGCCCTTTCTGACGGATGGGGATATAGAACGCATTCTGGGCGGGACTGCGGCTGAGATATGGGGTCTGTCGGGATAATACGGAAAGAGATGAAAAAATGAGTTATGACGCTATTGTTATCGGCGGTGGTGTTGTCGGGATTTCTGCCGCGTATCATCTGGTGTGCGACGGTGCAAAGACCTTGCTCGTTGATCGGAGGGATGCGGGGCGCGCTACGGATGCAGGGGCGGGTATTCTTTCGCCCGCGACCAATACCCGCGATCCGGATCCCTGGTTGCGTCTTGCTGCGTTTGCTTCCGAATATTATCCACAATTGGTGGATAATTTGCAGGTGGAGCAGGATGGGGAAACGGGTTTTGCAACATGTGGGATGATGCTTGTCGCTGTTTCTTATGATGAGATAGAGTCTTTTGCTATTGCGCGACAACACATTTTTAATCGCCGGGATCAACGAGGTGAACCGGCTGAGGAAGATCTGTACGAGATTTCCTCGGATGAGGCGCGCAGACGCTTTCCCGCTCTGGGAGATGTGCGTGGTGCGATTTATTACCGCGATGCCGCCCGCGTGGATGGTCGGCTTTTGTCGGCTGCTCTGCATAGGGCTGCGGAGGCGAAGGGTCTTGCGGTCAAACACGCTGGGGTTGAACAGCTGTTGATCCAGGATAATGCGGTTACTGGTGTTATAACAGATGGAGAAACGATTTCTGCTGGTAAGGTTGTGATCGCGGGTGGGGCATGGTCGCAGGCGTTTGGCGATCAACTCGGCGTTCATATTCCGGTTGAACCGCAGCGCGGTCAGATTATTCATTTGGGTCTGGGCGATACGGATACGTCGTCATGGCCTATTATCAGTGCGGTGCGGGGTCACTATATGGTCCCCTGGCCGGATGGCCGCGTGGTTGTGGGGGCTACGCGGGAGACTGGATCCGGTTTTGAGGCGCGCACGACTGCCGCGGGGGTGCTCGAGGTTCTGGCAGAGGCCCTGCGGGTGGCGCCGGGTCTGGCGCAGGCAGAGGTTCGGGAGATTCGGGTTGGGCTGCGTCCGTACACGGAGGATCATTTGCCGGTGCTGGGGAGCGTTCCCAATATTCGAAATATTTATCTCGCGACCGGGCACGGTCCCACGGGCTTGCAACTCGGTCCTTATAGCGGGAAACTCATCGCGGATCTGGTTCTGGGGAAAGATCTCGCGACAGAGATTGATGCGTATCAAATTACACGATTTTTATAGGGAATATATGTTATGTCATCGTCCAATCATACCTATCAAGTCGGCGTTAGCACGGTCGATATTACCCCGCCCGTGGGGATTTATCTGGCCGGGTTCGCGGCGCGGCAAGAGCCTTCTACTGAGGTTTATCATCCTTTGAAGGCTACGGCGGTTGCGATAGATGACGGCGAGACACCGTTGCTTATTGTCGGTGCCGAGATTCTGGGTTTTTACGAGCGCACCGAAGAGGTACGAAGCAGGATTAACGCGGCTACGGGTATTGATCCGGCGCATATTATTCTCAATGGTTCGCATACGCATTGCGGTCCCTGTATCCGGGAGATGGACAGGGAGCGGCACGGGGAACTGGACGACGATTATCTCGAAGATCTTTTTGAAAATGTCGCAGAGTGTGCAAAAACAGCCTGGGAAGATCGGTCTCCTGCGCGTCTTAGTTTTGGTACGGGGAGTTGCGATATCGCGAGGTCCCGTCGAAAGGCAGATGGAAAGGGCGGTGTGGCGTGGGTGCCCTCTTTGGAAGCGCCTCATGACCACGATGTCCCGGTTATTGCGATTGAATCTCCCGAGGGCGAGTTGCGGTGTGTTATTTTTTCTTATGCCTGTCATCCTACCAGCCGTAGCGGGACGCTTATTGGGGGGGATTACGTGTGTTTTGCTTACGACCATATCGAAACGGTGTATCCCGATGTCGAGACTTGTTTTTTGCAGGGCTGTGCCGGAGATCAGAAGACGAAGCCCGTCGATCCGATGTCAAAAGTTTTTGTTCAGCGAGAGGTCGATGAGATCCGGGATATTGGTGTCGAATTGGGGGAATCCGTTATCCGTGTACTCGCTTCGCAGAACCTGCGGCACATAAGCGGTCCGATTTCTATTGCGCAGACGGTGCTGAATATAGAGACCGAACCCATTGATATGGATCTGGTCAAGTCCAGTCTGAATGCCGGTTCGGACTATGTACGGGCCTGGGCGCGACATTTGTTCGAGAGCGTTGAAAATAATATTCCGGTTGCGACCAGCTTTCCGTTTGAGATCCAGACTATGCGTTTTGGCGATGCGCTGGCTATTGTCGGGCTTGCTGCTGAGATGAATGTGGAGCACGGGTTGCGTTTGAAAAGAGAATTGGCGCCTTATTTTGAGAATCTTCTGGTGGCGGCTTATACAAATGATATTGTCGGTTATATTCCCGTCAAACGCCAGATTCCAGAAGGGGGCTACGAGGTCTGGTTCAATCAGCAACACTGGAAGCGCACGGGCCCCTTTGTTGAAGATACAGAAGACCGCATTCACGACGCGGTACACGAGATGCTCGATGTTTTAAAACAGGGATAATTGCTCGGCGGGTTTGCGTCTGGTGCGCAGATCGACAAAGTCGATCACTTCTTCGGGGATGTCGGCTACAAAGCGCGATATTTTGGGCGCGATGCGTTCGCCAAATCGCCTGCGGCTTCGGGCGCGGGTCAAGATCACTTCGTCTTGTCCGCGGGTTATGCCGACGAAAAATAGGCGTTTCTCTTCTTCGATATCCGCATTGGCGTGCGGGATTAATCCTTCCTCAACCCCACAGATAAATACCACGGGGAATTCCAGGCCCTTGGACGCATGCAAGGTCATGAGTGTGACGGCTTCGGGCCGCGCAATTTTTCCACGACGCACAAAGTCGCCATCCTGTCCCAGGGTGATGATGTCCAATAACTCCGCGATGGAATCCACGCCTTGAGCCAATAGGCTCAATCGCTCGAGGTCGATATCGTCTGATGTCGCAAATTCTTCTGCCCATTTTGCTATAAGTTCGGAAGGCGATAGGTGAGATGTTTCATCGTGGAAGCGATCTACAGCTTCTATCGCGGCGTCTAATTTTTCCTGTACAGCGTCAGATAGTCCGGTGTTTTGAGCATGACGACGCATTGTTGCGCGCGCTTCTCTGCCAGGGTCAAATGTGGGGATGGAGAGGAGGTCGATTATATCTCTGGTGGTTGGGGCACTGGAAATGTCGTCCTTCAGGACGCACTTAAAAAACGATAGGGCGTGCTGTACCGAAGCCGCGTCCAGATAGCTTTTTTGCCCGATGACGCGGTAGGGGATGCCCGCCTGTAAGAAGCACGCTTCCAGGGCGTCTGCCTGGCGTCCGGTGCGGAATAATACGGCGAAGTCGTCCAGGCTGCGTTTGCCTTCTTCGTTGGCTTGCAATAGGTCTGCGCCGCCGACCATTCGGGAGATTTCTTCTACAATGGCGATGCCTTCGCCGGTTTCGCCGGGTGTGGATAAGGCTCTCAGTTTAGGACCGTTTTCTCGCACGGGGACGTACGATCGCTCGCCAAGCAGGCTGGATGCTGCGGAGATGATCTGAGGGGTGGAGCGATATGTGTGCTGCAGGATTACTTCGTTTGATCCGGGATAATCCGCTTTTAATTGTGCAAAATATCCCGCGCTCGCGCCCCGAAAACCGTAGATGGCTTGATCGGGATCGCCGATGACGAAGAGGCCCGATCCATCTCCGGCCAGTTTTTGAACCAGTGCGTATTGTACGGCGTTGACGTCTTGAAATTCATCGACGAGTATGTGGGAAAAACGCGCCTGGACTGTTTGTAAAATGTCACCGGAGAGTACATTGTGGAGGATGAGCAAGATGTCGTCAAAGTCCATGAGGCCATAAGTGGTCAGGCGGTGTTGATAATTGGTGTAAATGGTTTGGAGTTCGGTGTCGGTGATGTCGGGTATTTCCTGTCCTGTAGCTTTGCATAGCGAGATTTGGGAGAGGGCGTCATCGACCGATGTTTCGGTGTCGATGTCGGCTATTGCTTCCTGTAAGACGGTGCGGGCTTCTCCTCGGTCAGCTATTGCGCCCAGCTGTTCGGGGGCGTATTCTCGCAGGAGGTCTAATGATAGGCGGTGGAATGTGCCCACGCGCATGGGTACGAGTTCTTCTCCTCTGGAGGATAGGGATACGATCCGTTCCCACATTTCAGTTGCGGCGCGATTGGTGAATGTTACGGCCATTATAGAAGCGGGTGATACACCGCGGTTCTGGATCAGGTCGATTACGCGATGGGTGAGTGCCCGGGTTTTTCCGGTGCCGGGTCCCGCTGTTACGATGACGGGACCTTTTTCCGTTGTTACGGCTGCTTGCTGGTGGGGGTCGAGAAGTGGGAAGTGTGAAGTGGGAAGTGTGAAAGAAGAATCTTTGGCTATTGAGTTTTCTGCGCTCTTGTCCAGGCTCGCGTTCTCTGCTTTCTCTTTCGAAGGCTCCTCGGCTGGTATGTGAAATAGCGATTCCTGTCCGCTCAGGCGTGCGCGGTCTTCGTCGGAGAAGACTTGAATTTTTCCGTACACGCCGTCGTATCCCGGGTCTATGTGAACTTCCCCTTCGCGCATGCGTCGAATGCCTTCGGCGATGAGGAAGTCTCCTGTTTTGGCGATTTCTTCGATGGGCAGTTCGCGCAAGATTTTCAATTCTGCTCCGTGTGTTGATAGCATTTGTTCGTACACGGTTTGTACGCGCTTGCTGGTGGGTCCCACCTGGAGGACTGAGCCGATGATTTCCGGCAGTGGGATCAGGTTTTCAAAGGGCATCGCCACGTCGGGGCGGTCGCCTTCTGCGCGGTCTGCGAGTTTTTCAACGCGGTGGAGTACACCAACGGTCAATTTGCGGCCGCATACCGGGCAGATTTCGTTTGCGTCGAGGGTTTGTACGGGTTTCCAGCATATGTCGCATTTTCTGTGTCCGTCAAAGTGGTATTTGCCTTCTTCGGGATAGAATTCCAGGGTGCCCGTAAAGCGCGTTGGGTCGCGGTCTTTTAATGCGTCATACATTCCTCGGAATGATAGGTCTGTGTTAAAGCAGGTGGCTTCGCGGGCGAGTTTTTGTGGGGAGTGGGCGTCTGAATTGGAGACGATTGCGTAGTTGTCCAGCATGGATAGGCGCCAGTTCATCGGCGGGTCGGAAGATAGGCCGGTTTCTACGGCGAAGATGTGGGGGAGCATGTCTTCAAAACATTCTTCCAGGGTGTCAAACCCGGAACTCGCGCCCAGGACAGCAAAATGAGGGGTCCAGATGTGCGCGGGTATGAAGAGTACCTCGTCACAGGCTTCCAGACAGATCTCTACCAGGTCCCGGCTGTCCAGGCCAAGAATGGGGCGTCCGTCGGATTTCAGGTTGCCTATTGCGCCGAGTCGGGCATTTAATCGCGCCGCAGCGTCAAAACTCGGCATTGTGACGACGTGATGTATTTTTCTGGTTTTGTCGTTCTTTTTGTATATGAGACTGATTTCGACCGAGAGCACAAACCGCATTTGTCCGCGACAGGCTTGTGGCAACTCGGCGTCTATGCCTCGCCTGAGGTCTGAGCGCAACTGATATAGCCCTTCTTCGGCGGGTTCGAGTTGGTCGCGCAGTTCGTCAAACCATACCGGATGGGTGAAATCTCCGGTGCCCACTACTGTCAGACCTTTAATGAGGCTCCACCGATACAGGTTTTCGGGGTTCAGGGTCTTGCTGGTTGCGCGGGCAAAACGCGAGTGCAGGTGTATGTCGGCGATGTATTGCATGATACGCTCAAGAAACACCCTGCAAAGAAAAACGTCAATGGGTTTTTCCATTGACGTTTTTTTAGTACACCGTGAGGTATTATTTCTGTTTGTAAGATGCCGACTTTAGACCGTATTCGGACATGCGCAATTGGAAATACTGTCGGCCAATCCCGCATTGTTGCGCTGCCTGGGTTACATTGCCCTGTGTTCGCTTCAAGGCTCTGTCGAGATACTCCCGCATAAACCGGCTGTTCGCCAGTTGTCTGGCTTCTTTAAACGGGAGGTCAAATACATCGACCTCGGCTTTGGATCCTCGAATGCGAGGATGCAGATCGGATACGCGGATAATTTTACCTTCGCTCATGACCATCAATCGGGCGACTTCGTGTTGTAGTTCCCGAACATTGCCGGGCCAGGCGTAATGCGACATCCTTTGAATTACTTCGGGGGAAAATGCGCGATTGTATTCTTTCATACTTTTGCAAAAATGCGTGATTAAAAGAGGCAAGTCGCTCAGTCGCTTCCGCAAGGGTGGCAAATGTAGAGGTACGACAGTTAAGCGGTAATAGAGATCTTCTCGGAAAGTCCCTTTTCGCACCATTTTTTTCAAGTTACAGTGTGTCGCAGTGATCAGGCGCACGTTGGACCGGCGCATGGATGCTTCGCCTACGCGGCGAAATTCCTGTTCCTGTACCAGGCGAAGCAATTGCAACTGAAGGTTGGCAGGCAATTCACCCACTTCATCGAGGAATAGCGTACCGCCTTGGGCAGATTCAACCAGTCCGATGCGCGTTTGGCTGGCGCCAGTAAAAGCACCTCGAACATGCCCAAATAACTCGCTGCGCGACATTTCAGAAGAGAGCAGACCGCAGTCAACGGTTACAAATGGTCCCCTGTTGCGGTGGCTAATGCCGTGAACATAACGGGCGAGCAATTCCTTACCCGTGCCAGTTTCTCCACTGATGTTGACGGGCAATTCGCTATTTGCCACGCGGTACGCGCGCTTTTGCACGTCTAAGAGTGAGGAATGCTGTCCAATGAGCGGCCATTTATTGAGGCCGGATTTTTTTGATTGATATATTTCTCCCATCACCAACAATCTGTCGAGACTCCCACCCAAAGAAACAAAATAAATGGCATCTAACAGAGTGTTAATCCCTATTTGGATGCCGTATTGGATACCAGTTTTTCATCAGAACTTCTTTGCTTATGATACCACTTCCAGATCATATCGTCGCTGTAACAAAGACGCATCCGCTTCTGCAATCTCCATACACATCTCCATCGCCAATTCATAGCGATAACGCGTCTGTTCACAAGAAACTGGATTTGGATACATTGGGTCACCCGTCGTCGTCCGTGCCTCCCAAAGACATCCGCCACCACACAAGTTGCGCGCCCAGCACGTCTTGCACTCAGGCCGATTATTCACATTGAACTGCGCGTCAAAATGCTGTTGCTTTTCGCGATCAATACCCGCAAACACATCACCCATCTTAAACTCGGGCGCGTCGGCCAAACTCGAGCAAAAATAAATCGACCCATCTGCTGCAATAGCCAGATACTGCTTACCACCCAGACACCCATGACAGGATTTTTGGCGCGTCAACAGTTTTTGAATCCGCGGATCAAACTCTTCACTCTCTTCACCTTTTAGAATGGCTTTGAGCGCACGGCGGCTTCGCTTGTAAATTTGCTGCTTCAAAACGGGTATGTGTTCTTCCCCAATCGCATAGGGCGCATCCGGTGAAACAACAGCCGGACCAACAAGCGCGTTATCAGTACCCAGAGAACGCAACGCATCGGCAATCTGATCCTCGTCCATATCATACGCTGTCATAACAGCCTGCAAATACACGCGTTCTGGTGCCTCAGCAGTCAATTTCTGTACATTCTTTGCCACAACATCATAAGTACCGGAACCATTGTGAAACTTGCGAATGCGGTCCTGTGTCTTACGTCCCCCATCCAGGCTGACCTTAATCTGAAAATTTTCATCAACCAAAAATTGTTTCATCTCGTCGGTCAACAACGTGCCATTGGTCACAATGCCAAAACCAACCTGCACACCCAACCGCGCTCCCAGGGATTTGGCAAATGGGACAAGCTTCTGCATCAATGGAAAATTCAAAAGTGGCTCCCCACCAAAAAAATCAATCTGGCACCGCCCAAACACCTGAGCCTCGGTAACAATCCAGCGTATGGCTTGCTCGGCAACGTCTGGTTGCATCAGCATGGCCTTACCGCCATAATCTCCGCCGTGGGCAAAGCAGTAAGCACATTGAATATTGCACGTATGCGAAACGTGCAAAGACACCTGCAAACGATCTGTCTGCGAAACCCCACAGGCTGCCATCCCTTCTATGGTCGGCACATTGGATACCAGAGGCAATGCACCATCCGAAATCAAACCCACCTGAGACAGTTCCCCAATGGCCTCGCCAATCTCTTCTGCCTCGTATTGATCGGCCAACCTCTGGACAACCTGGGCAACAGACAAACCCTCGCAACACGCTAAAATCGCCTCGAAAAGGGTATCCAATTCAAAAAACAGACCCGTCTCCACCTGATAGGCAACAGGCTGTTTTTGCTCTTCAGTATGAAAAAGATGCATGTCGCATTTCTGAATGCACAGCATGTCAAGCACTCCCTAAAATTAAATCACTCAGCTTGATCAAAATCGTTCCAATCGTCATCATCGGGAAAGGGCAGGGGAGGAACAGATGGCCAACCAGATCCGCAGCCAACTCCAAAACCGTTCTCAGCCCGATACGTAAGAATGCTACCTTCTTGATCTATTGCTCCGTTGACCAAAGTCAATTTACGTCGTGTTGCCATGTTATCCTCCTTTAATGAAAAAAATCTGCGCCATAACGGTTTACCCTTTCCATATTGCAAGATCCGTGCCCAAAATCGTCTCAGCACAAAAAAAGCACTTGAATGTGCTCAAGTGATTGAAAAGCAAAGAGATAAAATTAAAAAATCATTTATGCTAAATTTGGGAAATTCTGGCGAAAGTGCATACAGTTGGATGCACCTCTAAATCGCTTATTTAAAGAAAATTAACATAACTATCTGAATTATATAAGGATAGATAGGTGCATACAATTGGATGCACTACTGCATACAGTTGGATGCACCTGTTCAACGTCTATTTCAACTCCAAACGATTGATCTTTTTTTGTAGGCCAGCACGCGTTATCCCCAGTTCTTTAGCCGTATGCGTAATATTGCCCTCGCATTTCTCGAGCGCATCCATAATCAACCGTTTCTCATATTCCCGAACACGATCTCGTAAACGTTTTTGGTATTCGACAGAGGCACCTGACACCGCGTGGTCGACAGCTTCTGAAAACAAATCGGACGTGATTTCACCACCTTCTTCTGACAATGCTACCGCAAGTCGAACCTTATTTTCCAACTCGCGCACATTGCCCGGCCAGTCATAACTTGTGAGCGCCCTGATTGCACCCACTGTCAGCCCTCCAACCGACTTGTTTGAATCTTTTTTTGCTTGGGTGAGCAGGTGTTCGGCCAATAACGGCACATCTTCAATGCGTTGTCGCAAAGGCGGCATAGCGATCTGAATCCCGTGCAACCGATAATACAAGTCTTCGCGGAAAGAACCTTTTTCAACTTCCTTTTTTAAGTCCCGATTGGTCGCTGCAATAATGCGCACATCTACTGCGCGATCCTCTGTTTCTCCCACACGCCGCACTTCTCCTTCTTGTAACACCCGCAACAAACTCCTTTGTAACTGTGGCGAGGCATCAGCGATTTCATCTAAAAAAACCGTACCTCCATTGGCCGCCTCAAAAATCCCCTTATGATCTTCAGTCGCTCCTGTAAATGCGCCTTTTTTGTACCCAAACAACTCGCTCTGCAACAACTCTGGTGAAAATGCAGCACAATTTTGCGACAAAAATGGCTGGTCTTTGCGCGTGCTATTGTAGTGTATGGCACGCGCTGCCAATTCTTTGCCCGTACCTGTTTCGCCTTGCACAAGCACGGGTATATCACTTTGTGAAGCGCGTTCGATAAGATAGTAGATCGCCTGCATCGCATCACTTTGCCCGACCAGGTCGTCAAGCTGGTACTGCCTTTCGATCTCTTGCTGCAAATATTGCGCTTTTTCTTCCAATTGTTCGTACATCCTCGCATTGACCAGTGCCATCCCCACCAGATTCGCAAATGCTTGTAAAAACGTCTGGTCTGATTCAAAAAATGCGTTGCCTATGCCGCGATGATCCACATATAGGGCACCCATCGCACCTTCATTAAGATGGAATACGGGTACGCACAATACAGACCGAATGTGGTAGTCTATTACGCTTTGGTACCGATTGAATCTTTCGTCTATCTGGGCGTCAATGCTCAAGATGGGTTCATTTGTCTCAATAACCCGACGAATAATCCCCCGACTCAGTGCTTCTGCATCATCTGATTCTACATTGTAGTAGCGTACCGCATCAACCACAAAGCCTTTTTGGGTCTCATTTTTTATCGCAACAAGCACCCGTTCTGCTGGATAAACAGCTAACAAATTACCCAAAGTTCGATCCAATAATACTTTGACATCGCGCTCTGTGGTCAATTCCCTGCTCACAGCGTAAAGCAAGCGCCAGCGATCAACAGACAACGTATCGACTGAAATTTTAGAACTGAATGCGGCATTATTGCCGCGGCCATCTTTGTCGTGAGATAATTGATTTAATAGCACCTGTGTTTTCTCCAAAAAATAGGACATTTCCATTTCTCCAAATGCCTGTTTTGCCCCTTCGAGATACTCCGTAGCTCTTGTCATATCATCGCGCTGGAGATAAATCTCCCCTACCATCAGCAATGCCCGCGCCCAGTGATCGCCTTTGGATTCTCTTCGGCATTCAATCGCCTGCTCAAACGCCTGTTCAGCCTCCGCAATCCGCCCTGCTTTGTCTAAAGCAGTGCCAATACCACAATACACCAGGGGCAATATGCCTGTGTACATACCCGATGTTTGTTGCACACCTTCACTGGCTTTTTCTGCCCATTCAAGAGCTACTTCTGTATCTCCCGTCCTTGCAGCAGCCGTTGCCGCAATCGCATAAGCGCGATAGATATAATCTCTTCGCGGTGTTTGCAAAAAACGTTCCACAGAGGTCTCGGCATATTCCAATGCCTCGGCAAAATCACCGCGTTCCAGAGCCAATTCCCCAAGCCAGAGAAGATTCATTGCTTCCCAGTACACAACGCCTCGCTTATGCCATTCACCAATGACCTCGTGGCAAACGGCTTCCGCAAGATTGAAATTATTCAGATAAAAATAAACTCTTGGAAGAAAATTGAGTGCCCAAGTGCGATGGTGTTCAAACCCAAGTTGCCTAAATGTCTTTACAGCAGTTTCCAAATATCCCTTAGCTGTCTCAAATCGAAATCCCACCAATGCAGCTTGACCTTCTCTGCCTTGTATAAAAGCCTCATTTTGCGGGTCTCCCAGCATACTACGTTTCTCTATTTCCCGACGCATATATGCAATAGCATCTTTGTGTCGTTCAGACACATCACACAAATAAGCCAAACTAACTAACGCCTGAATTTCTCCGTCGATATCACCGAGTTTCTGATAAAGCTGTAATGCCTCCAGCATATATTCTTCTGCTATTTCTCCTCGTCTATCTAAGCTGTGAATACCACCTTCCCGATTCAAGATACGAGCCTTTAAGTCTTTCCGATCAGCAGGCAATAACGCCTGTGCCTCGTCTAAAAGTGCCAGTGCGCTATTGTGCTGACTACAATTGCACAACGCATCTGCATAATCACACAAAAAGTCGATGGCATCTGCAGGTGATTCAAAGGCGTTATCCGCTGTCCAATCCCACACAGCCTCGAACCGTATCCTTGCCTGGCGATACGCTTGTGTCTCCAATGCCTTTTGGCCTGCCCGACGCATATATTTCACAGCCTTATCCCGCTCTTCTGCCGCGGCAAAATGATCCGCTAATTCTTCCGTTAAGTCTTCTGCATGTTCCGTCTTTTCCAAAGCATTGCCAATTTCTCGATGCAACAACCGCCGCCGCACATCTTGCATACGATCGTAAATTGCCCGCCGACACAATTCCTGCGAAAATCGATATCGATCTTCATCCTTTCTACAAGCTGTCAAAAGCCCTTCTGCAATCAAGTCGTCCAATACATCCAGCAATTCTAACTCATCGCCGCGCCAAACCGTAGCCAATAATTCAAAAGGAAAATCACTCAGAAAAACACAGGCGTATTCCAGCACCCGACGTTGCACCGCAGGCAGCGTAGCTATGCGTCTGTGCAAAACCTCTGAAATATCATCGGACAACAAAGTTTCGGGAAATTCTCCCCACTGCCAATCGCCGGACCCATTCTGTCGAACCACATCGGCATTCACCAGTGTCCTTACCGCCTCCACGACAAACAGGGGTTGTCCACCTGTTTCTCTGAATAGGGATTGTAATGCATCTCGCGGTATGGATATTTCACCCAACATGGACGCCGCTAAATACCCCACTTCTTCACGGGGTAGATTTTTCAACTGAATCCGGGTCGCTTTAGCAAGTTCATTGCTGTGTATAAAATTCTCAATTTCCGCTGAAAGCGGCACCAGGTTAGGCCATCGACAGGTCAGGCATAACAAAAATGGACACGGGTCTGGATCGCGCAACACATACTGCAAAAATTCCAATGTTAATTCATCAAGCCATTGAATATCTTCCAAACACAACACAATGGGCTGTTTCTGTCGCAGACGTTTTAATAACTGCAACCAGCGCTCCATAACAGAAAACTTGTCCGATTCTGCAGGGTCGGGTAACTCTGCCACCAAATCCACCTTCCCTTGAAAAGCATCGACCAACGCACCGTATATTTGTCCACCCTCTTCCTGACTCGCCCCTTTCAAACACAGAAAATCATGGATCAAAGCATCGCCCAATAGTTCCTCAATAAGTCTCGTTTTTCCCACACCAGACTCACCGGAGATCAGAACCACACGTTGCTCGCCAGCCTGTACATCCTGCAACATCGTGCGCAACATCTTCATCTCGGATTCGCGCCCGATAAATTGCGGACGCATCACTTTTCTATGCACATCGCGCTGCTCGTCATCCGGCAGCACAAACCCCGATGATACCACACCATTTAACGCCTGCACCAGTTCCTCTGCCGACTGATAGCGATCAACAGGCTCCTTTGCCAGCAATTTCAGCACTATTTGTTGCGTCTGGGCAGGAATCTCGACATGGGCTTCACCTATTGGTGGCGGTGACTCTCGAATATGCTTCATAATAACAGATATGGGATTTTGTCCAGAAAAGGGTGGTACGCCCGTGAGCATCTCATATAGAATCACGCCCAATGAGTATAGATCTGACCGATGATCCACCCACAATCCCTTACCCTGCTCTGGCGACATATATTCTGCCGTGCCAATGGCTGTGCCTGTCTGCGTAATGGAAACGCTATGCAGATGCCTGAGTTTTGCCAGTCCCATATCCAGAATCGTGGTCTCAATCCCCTCTTCTGTTTTCAAAACCATAATATTGGATGGTTTGAGGTCGCGGTGCACCGCACCCTGCGTGTGGATATAAGCCAATCCCTCGGCAAGTTGTTGTATCAAATCGAAAAAGTGAGATGTCCGGAATTGTCCTAACAGCGCCTGATCGGCAATTATTTTTTCCAACGTCTTTCCAGGCAAATACTCCATTGTAAAATAGGGACGCTCTTCGGCAAAGCCCCAGGTGTATGTGCGGACCAGGCGCGGGTGCTGAAATCTGTTCAACACTTGAAATTCTCTGTGAAAACGGCGGTGCACAGCCTTCTGATCCACCATGGTATTCAAAATTTTGAGCGCGCACTCCTGGCCTTGCTCCAGGTCTAACACCCGATAGACTTCGCCCATGCCCCCGGTTCCCAGATGCGCCTGGATTTGGTATTGGTTGTTGAGAATCGTTCCGTTTTCAAACATACACGTTATTTTTTCAGGTATAGGAATACATACGTGTGCAAAATAATGGATACGCCAATACTTCGTGTCTCTTATTGTCGTAACCCTGGCGGCACGCTGCAAGTTATTAAATGCTATCAACGTGTATAAAAAATTAAAAAATTTATGAGAAAACAAATGCATATATGCATAATTATACAAAAATCATGCTTTCTGTCCTGCGAGAGTCGAGTTGAGCGCATCGCAATCACTATACCATCCGATTGACTTATCAATCTACTTAATCTAAATCAGATCCTGTGTGGCATAATACCGTTTGAGCCGAGCCAATAGAAACCATTGCAAAAGAATAAAACAGACAAAAAGAACTGGTGCTTCATAGGTCAACATCAAATCGGGATACCAGACGCGCATCAGACTGATAAAACCTGTGATTCCAAAAGCCAAAATTATGCCCAAGATCAGGACAGCCATTCCCCATATCTGTCGCCGCGTTCTTTGAAATCCATACAGGTCATATTTGACTTGCAACCACTGCAACATCGGTAAAAGAACGACCCACCACCCAAGGACACAGAATATTTCCAAAGACATATCTCCTTCAGACACAAACCCGACCTTTATACCCGCCAGGATACCCAGAACGCCCAGTACCAGAATAGATGCTACAAAAAAAGAAATATTTTGTACCAGCAAACTGCTATACCGAATCCACATCCGCTGGGTGCGCGAAAGTGGATAGGCATACCCTCTTTTCAGTGAAATAGGAGGAATGAAAAGATACATACAAATGCCGAAAAACACTGCAGTAAATATATCCCCGTCGATCTTGGAGTCCAACTGGTCAAAATAGAAAATCATGTGATAAACTATTTTTGACAGCGTCTCAAAATCATACGGAGACCGATCCCACAACCCGAACATATGCGTTATACTGTTAAGAAAAAAGAACACCATTGCAAATACTGCAGTAAATGCGGAAAGTGGCGATCCCCACCTACCCAGACCAGAATTTTCATACTGACCAGCACGCAGCCAGTTGAAGATGCCTGTACCGATGTGATCGAAGTGCCACAATCTGGTATTCGACTTTCGCCTGTTCATTGCATTCTTTTTCCAAAACTCCCGGGTTTGAGGAAAAAGGGTTAAGCGCAGTGGAAGAACCAGAGAAAATGGCTTACTGCGAAAAGCGGTCTGGTTAAAGGCGAAATAATGAGTTCCAATTGCGATAGCGAATGCGATGAGAGCCAACCCCAATATTTGTTGCTCTCCAAAAGCGAGTATCTCTTGCCACAAATAGGCTGATGTCAGCCCCAGGAACACGATAAAGCCACGGCACACGGAAGCCAATCCGGGATTCTGGATACCAAAATTCCAACCCCCTGAAAGGGCAAATCCGATACAATAGAGGCCCAGATTCAATAGCAAAATCGTTGACCAGGACGTATTGAGAGGTGCATAAGTCAGTGCGACCGTCCACGCTACAACGGAAAATAGTCCGACTGTTGCCGACCAGATCAGCAGACGCTTGCGAAAATGCGGCAGGGTCCAGGTGAGCATCCGATACTGGTTCTCGCCTACCATACTGCCGATAGTCCCGCCCCAAAATTCAAGAAAGAAAAACAAAACGAACACAGAGATCCGATCTGTCTGGGAAGACATCCAGACGTGGGCGAGCAACAGATATGCAAAAAATGCGATGATGATGTAAACGGGGCTTCGCAAAAATGTGAAAAACGACAGAACACCCATTATGCGCCCTCCCGTATCAGGATGGGAAATAGCTGGTCGAGGTTTAGTGCATGATGTGACGAAATCACGGTTGTGTTTTCGTCCTCAGTCAAAAGTGTCATTAGAAATTTCAACAATGTCTCTCGGGTTCAACTTCCGCCTCAAGGTGATCTGTTTCTTCGCGCTTCGCCACCTGATAAAACCACCACAATCCAATCGCGGCCAATAGTACAGCACACACCACCACCCACCACGGCAGAAAGATCAGAGCCTTTGGATTTTTAAAGCCCGGTATTCCCGATCGTGCTAATGTAATAGCCAGAAAATTGTTCAATGCGTGTCCCAGGATACAAGGCAATAAAGATCCCGTTTGAATAATCCACCAGGCGAATACAAGCCCCAATATGAAGGCCACGGGAAATTGCGCTGGGTTCAGGTGATATATGCCAAACAAAACTGCTGACCAAATTGCGGCCTGATACTTTGACCAATACGCCAATAAACCACCCACAATAATGCCTCTAAAAAGTGCCTCTTCTATGATAGGTGTTTGAATCACTGCGCCGTAAAAGGCCAACCAATAAGAGGTTTTTTTGCCGACCAACCCGCGGAGTGTATCCTTCACCACCTCGGGCGTTGGGGCCAAAGACATCATCACTTTTCCCAATTCCAGAGAGACGATAAGCAATCCAAGGATAGATACCACAAGTGGCAGTAGCAATTGCCACGAAATGGCTTTTATGGGCATGATATCAGACCACGAAGCCCAGGTTCGACCGGTTCGACGCAAAACATAGTGTACGACCAAAACAAAACTCACCAGTGTCACT
Organism: Gemmatimonadota bacterium; assembly: GCA_009838845.1. Classification (NCBI taxonomy): domain Bacteria; kingdom Pseudomonadati; phylum Gemmatimonadota; species Gemmatimonadota bacterium. Next base: position 80,075 of record VXRD01000124.1, read on the forward strand.
GGCCAGATAGCATAAGGACTTTTGTGTAACGGCTGGTCAATAATCGTTCCCAGGATCGCAACCGGTATCCCCAAACCTGCGCTAATCAGGACCAATAATACCAGCAGCCAAATAGACTGCTTTAGATTTGGATACGCCATCTCTTCTTCCTTGTTGATAAGGTTAAATCTAAATTAGGTCCTGTGTGGCATAATACCGTTTGAGCCGGGCTAACAGGAACCATTGTAAAAAAATAAAAGAGACAAATAGGATCGGCACTTCATAGGTTAGTGCCAAGTCGGGATATAGATTACGCATCAGAGCGGCAAAACCAGCGATTCCACAAGCCAAAATCATGCCCAATAACAGGAAAACTATCCTCCATATCCGTCCCCGCGTTCTTTGAAATCCATACAGGTCATATTTGAATTGCCACCACTGTAATATCGGTAACAGAACTACCGCCCACCCAAGGACACAAAGTATTCTCAGAGAAATATCCCCTTCAGACACAAACCCGATCTTTGCCCCAGATAGGATGCCCAGAACACCCAACACCAGAATAGATGCGGCAATAAAAGAAATATTTTGCACCAGTAAGCCGCAATACTGGGTCCACATCCGCCGGGTGCGAGAAAGCGGATACACATACCCTCTTTTTAAGAAAAAAGAGGGAAAAAGCATAAACATATAAATGCCAAAGAATACCGAAAGCGATATCTTCATGGCGATCTCGAAATCTAACTGTTCAAAATAAAAGATCATGTGATAAATCATTTTCAAGAAGGTCTCAAAATCGTAAGGAGATTGATTTAACAATCCGAAGAATTTCGTCGTCATGCCAAGAACAAAGAATACCATTGCCAATGCTGCGCTAAACGCGGAAAAAGGCCATCTCCACCCATCCAGACCAGAATTTTCATACTGACCGGCACGCAGCCAGTTGAAGATGCCTGTACCGATGTGATCGAGATGCCATACCCTGGTACTCGCCTTTCGCATCATCATTGCATTCTTTTTCCAAATCTCCCGAGTTTGGAGATCAAAACCCGAGTAGAATGACCCAGCAAAGAAAGAAAATGGCTTACTGCGAAAAGTTATCTGGCTAAAGGCGAAATAATGAGTTCCAATTGCGATGGCGAAAACGACGACAGCCAACCCCAATTTGTGTTGCTCTCCAAAAGCGAGTACCTCTTGCCACATATAGGCTGATGCCAGTCCCAGGAGTGTGAGGGGGACTCGGAACTTGTAAATCAACCCGGGGCGATTCGTATCTAAACTCCAACCCCCTAAAAAAGTAAATCCAATACAATAAAAGCCCAAATTGACCAGCGAAATCGTTGACCAGGACGCATTGAGGGGAGCAAACGTCAGCGCAGCCGTCCACACTACAACGGAAAATAGTCCGACAATTATTGACCAGATCATCAGACGCTTGCGAAAATGTGGCAGGGTCCATGTGAGCATCCGATGCTGGTTCTCTCCTACAATATCGCCGATAATTCCACCGTAAATTTCAATAAAGAAAAATAAAAAGAATACAGAGAACCGATGTGCGTGGGAGGCCAACGAGTTTTGGAAGAGAAACCAGCCTACACAAGAGGCGATGATAATGTAAACAGGGCTTCGCAGAAATGTGAAGAACGGAAGAATACCCATTATGCGCCCTCCCGAATCAGGATGGGAAATAGCTGGTCGAGATTCAGGGACTGACTGGTGATATCAGCTTGATATGTCTGTTTGAATTGGTCTGCATTGCCCAGTGTCTGATTGACGATCAATTGTGCCTGTACTCCGTTCACTGTTTGCGACAGGATATAAGGTTCAGAAAATTGCTGGGGCAGATTGTTTCCTGTGACTGTCCACTTCGCGTAGGTCTGGTGCAGATCGTCCAGTGATTTGTCGGCTTTGACCACACCTTCGTCGAGGCATACGACCCAATCTACTATTTTCTCGATGTCTCGCAGAATGTGCGAGGAGATCACGATTGTGTTTTGGTCTTCTGCCAAAAGAGTCATTAGAAATTTCAACAATGTCTCCCGGGCAATGGGGTCCAGGCCACTGACTGGCTCATCTAAGATCAATAGCTCGGGATGATGACATACTGCGAGAATGATTCCCAATTTTTGCATGTTACCCGAAGACAGGTTGCCCACGCGTGCGGAGGTTTCCAGTTCGAGTTCGCGCAGCAGATGCGCTTCCAGGTCGCGGTCCCATGTTTCGTAAAATGAGGATACGTAGCGCAGATGCTGTTCGACGGTCATCCATTCAAAAAAGCGATTTTCCTGGTGTACCACGCCTATGCGCGAAAGTTCGTTTGCCCCCAATTGATCGCACGCACGTCCCAGTGTTTTACACGTACCCTCTGTGGGCAAATACAGGCCGATCATGTGCTGGATTAAGGTGGTTTTGCCCCCGCCATTGCGTCCGATCAATCCAATTACGCGATGTGTCCCAAGAGAGAGCGTTACGGAGTTGAGCGCTGTGGTGTCACCGAATTTTTTGGTCAGTGATGTGGCTTCAAATACAGATGTCTGGTCATGTGTCATGATTGTCTTCCTCCAGGGTATCTAAGATGGAGTGGAAAAGATCTACGACTTCCGCCCGATCAACCCCCAACTGCCGAACCATTGTTGCCAATTGCGTGAGTTGTGGTTTGAGTTGTTCCAGTTTTTCAGCGTGTACGGTCTGATCTCGTAAGGGTTTTACGGTTAAAGGTCGTCCGCGCCGCCGCTCGACCAATCCCTCTGCTTCCAATAAGCTATACGCTTTGCTCACTGTCATTGGATTGAGTCCCAATTGCCCCGATAACGCGCGGGTCGAGGGCAGTTCGTCTCCCGGCGCGAGCAGCCCGCTGACTACGTGGAATTTCACCTGGTCGATAATCTGGCGAAAAACGGGTATGCCATTATGGTGATCAATGGAGATCAACATGAGGTATTCTCTCAATAGGTGAATTACTGTATTACTAATATAATACACTTGTTTTAAAATGCAAGTTTTTTTTTGAAACTGTCTTCATTTTGAGGACAGGATGTGCTCTATTCCAGGAGGCGAAGCAGGTTTAAGGGATGCCAGACTTCGAGTTCGGTTCCTTCTGACAGGTGGATGGCGCACACGCTGCTTTCTGTTACGATGGCTTCTATACTGGCTTCGCGGAAGCCTTCGAAGAGAGGTTCTCCAACAGCCTGTGCGAGTTCGTAACCGAGTGGTCCGGCTTTCAGGCCAAATGTTCCCGCCATACCACAACAGGTGCCCGTTTCGATGAGGGCGACGTTTGCACCGCGCTGGCGCAAGAATGCCATTGCGTGTTCCCCTGCTCCTAGAGGACGCTGGTGGCAGGGGATGTGGAATCCAAATGCGCGTCCGCGTAGAGTATATTGCTCACTATCTTCAATATCGCTTTCGAGTAGAGAGAGGAACTCGAAAAACTCATACGTGTGTTCGGCGACAGAAACGGCATCGTCTGCTTTATCGAGCAATTTGGGGTATGAAATTTTCAGGCAATACGTTGCTGTGGGTTCTGTTGCAACGACCTCATAGCCCTGCTGTATATAGGGGAGGAGGAGATCCACGTTTTCGCGTGCAATTTTTTTCGCGTTTTTCAGGTCGCCGTAGCCGATGTAGGGGTATCCACTGCTTTTTTGCGGGGGGATGATGACTTCGCAACCGAGTGCTTCCAGGCGTTCAATTGCCGCCATTCCCAGGTCGGGGTCGTTGTAATTGGCAAACAGATCTGTAAAAAAGGCCACTTTGCGAACGGGGTTCGATACGGGAGAAGGCCCGCGTTTTGCGAAGCGTTTTACGAGTGTTTTTCGGCTGAATTTGGGTAGCTGGCGTCGCCGATCAATGCCCATCACTTTTTCCATTGCCCATCGCACCAGTCCAATGTCCATCATCCAATTGGATATGGGTGCTGTCAAGCTGCTCATTTTTGCGGCTTTTTCAGCAGCCATCAGCATTTTGTTGACGCGCGGATGCGGATTGGCTTCGCTGTCGCGGTCTTTTACTCCGGCTATCATCATTGGGATGTCGATTTCTGCGGGGCATATTTCTTTGCACAATCCACACGAGATACACAGTGGCGCGAAGTCGCCGGCTTTATCCACGCCGTGGACTTCAGCTGTCCAGGGTATGCCAATCGGTCCGGGGTATATGTATCCAAATGCATGGCCGCCGACTACGCCGTATGTCGGGCAGATATTCATGCAGGCACCGCAGCGGATGCAGTTGAGTGCGTCCGAGAATAGGGGATCTTCTTGCATCTTGGTGCGACCATTGTCCAGGATGATGATATGCGATTCTCGCGGTGCGCGTCCCTCGCCCTGCCCCAGAGGTGATCTGCCACTCATCCACGTTACATAGGTTGTCGTGTGTTGGCCGACAGCGCTGACCGGATGTGCCAGCATCATTTGCAGCGCATCTTCTACTGTTTCCACTACTTTTTCGCGGCCCATAATGCAGATGTGTACATCGGGTATGCTCGATACCAGACGGGCATTGCCTTCGTTGGTCTCGATCAGGATTGTGCCCGATTCGGCTACGCCTACATTTGCGCCTGTCATGCCGATGTCGGCGTTGAGAAAAATTGGTCGCAGGTATTTGCGCACGATTCTCATGATTGCATCCACATCGTTGGGGACGTCCTCACCTGTTTCTTTTTTAAATATTTCGGCTACTTCAACTGCGGTTTTATGGACAGCGGGAAATACCAGATGGAATGGTTTTTCGTGGACTTTTTGAATAATAAGCTCGCCAAGGTCGGTCTCAATTACTTCTAAGCCCGCGTCTTCCATCGGGTGATTGACTTCGATTTCTTCGCTTGTTAGCGATTTTGATTTTGCCACGGTCTCGGCGTTTTTCTCTGCTGATAGCTTTAAGATGTAGTCAATCGCAGCAGCACCGTCTTTTGCGAGGAAGACCTTTGCCCCGCGCGATTCGACTTTCGCGGCAAATTGATTTACCAGGTCGTCCAGCTTGTGCAGGCACCGCACTTTGATGTCGCGGACTTCTTTGCGAAATGCCTCTCCTTGTGGCAAGATATCAATTGCAGTGCGTCGGGCATCTCGCGCCCGTTTGACTGCGTTGTAGAGTTGTGTGCGTTTTGGTTTTTCTCGCAGTGCGGTTTCTATTTGTGCATACAGATTTTCGTATCTTTGGCTTGCCATGTAGAATCCTTAAAAGAAGGTGAGAGGGCTTTCACGTTTTACGTTTTTCGTCTTTCCAAACTTTGCCTTCGACCATGTCCCCTTGTCGATAAGAACCGAGGATTTTTACAAAGGTGGCGATTTCGCGCAGGTGTTCAATGGCGCGGGCACAGGGTTCTTGACGGATATGGCCCTCAAAGTCGAGTGAGAAGGCGTATTCCCAGGGTTTGCCCGCAAGGGGGCGAGATTCAATTTTGAGCAGATTGAGGTCGCGCAATGCAAATACGCTCAGACTTTTAAATAATGCGCCGGGCACATTTTTCATGGCGAATACGATCGATGTTTTTGCGGGCATTTGGATGTCTGGATTTTCAGGTGATAGCGCTTCGGATGTGACGACTAAAAATCGCGTGTAGTTTTGATGGTCGTCTTCAATGCCCGCCTGCAAAATTTCCAGATCGTAATCCCAGGCTGCCTGGGCACTCGCTATTGCAGCCGCATCGCGTGCGCCCGATGTTTTCAAAGCTTTTACGGCTCCTGCGGTATCGGAGGTCATAACTGTTTCGGCCTGCGATAAAGATGCAGTGAATTGTGTACACTGAGCCAGGGCAGGTGCTTGCGAATAGATATAGCGGATGTCTTTTAATTTTACGCCTGGATTTACAATCAAGTTGTGTACAATGCGCAATTTTAGTTCGCCGACGATCTGTAAATGATGGGCTGACAGGTGGTCGTAATTTTCGTGGATGCTGCCTATCAATGAGTTTTCAATGGGTACCATGCCATGCGTACATTCTTCGTGTTCGACTGCGGCAAACAGGGCTGAGAAATTGCGTTTCGGTACGACTTCGACATCTTTGCCAAAGTACGAGCGCGCGGCCATTTCACTAAATGCACCGGGTTCACCTTGAAATGCTACAATTTTTTTCGTATTACCCATTCATTAGTTCCTTTATATGAGATTCGACGCTGCGCGCGAGGCCGGCCAGATCATATCCACCTTCAAGGAGAGAGATTAGTCTTCCTGCTGCGTGATCTCGTGCGACAGTCATTACGCGCTTTGTCATTTCGGCAAAACCGGATTCCGTCACTTGAGTGGCCGATAAGGGATCGGACCGATGCGCGTCAAATCCAGCGGAGATAATGACAAATTGCGGTTTAAATGCGTGCATAGCGGGCAAGAATACGTCGTCGAATATGCGCAAGTACATTGCGTCATCGCTGCCTGCGGGCACGGGTGCATTTAGTGTGAATCCTTCTCCTGCGCCAATACCGGTTTCGTCAGCCCGTCCCGTGCCGGGATAATGGGGGTATTGGTGGATGCTAAAGAAGAATACCGAGGGATCGGTTTCCAATATGTGCTGTGTGCCATTGCCGTGATGCACGTCCCAATCTACAATTGCCACGCGTTCAAGGGAATATGTTTCTTGTATATATCGCGCGGCGATGACCGCGTTGCTAAATAGACAGAATCCCATTGCGTGATTGCGTTCGGCATGGTGTCCGGGGGGCCGCACGGCACAAAAAGCCGTGTGTACGCGCGCGGCGATGACCGCGTCAATGGCTTCAAATGTTGCGCCAACAGCGAGTCGGGCTATGTCAAAAGATAGTGGACAGATTCTGGTGTCAAAATCGTCCATGTACGTGATGCCTTGTGTACATCGAGATTTTACGTTTGCAATATGTTCGGGGGTGTGCGCTTTTTCCAACCAGGATGTATCGACATGTCGGGGTTCGAGTGTTATGAGGTCTTTTGTCAAGCCCGTTGCGTCCAGATGGGCATGTAGTGTTTGTAAGCGCTCGGGTCGCTCGGGATGCGCGCCTCCCGTGTCGTGTTTTTGAAAATCGGGATGCTGAACCAGTCCTACTTTGTTCATGAGTTGTTTCCCCTCAATGCGATGGCATTATAAGTTCGCGGATCGTTTCGCGCCAATTGTCATCAGCCAGTTCGCTACTTGGGTGTGTTTTCTGTCCACGGCTTGATCCAGAGGCGTTTCGCCAACGGGATTTTTGCGGTTGATATCCGGTTTTTTCTCCAGCAGCCATCTGGCGGTTTCGAGTTGCCCATTGCGGCAGGCCATTCCGAAGGCACTGTCGATACAATCTCGCGCAGATCGTGGTTCCGACCATCCGGGCAGGACGCCCGCCGTATCGGTTATATTGCCTTCCTTATCGAAAAATTTCTCAACGAGATCGAGTTGCCCCGCGCCAGCAGCGATCATCAGGTTGCAGGTTGCCCCGCGCTGGATTAGTTTTATCGCTGCGTTTTGCATGCCGAATATCACGGCTTCCCAGAGCGGTGTGCCGTTTGCAATATTCCCGCCATCGATGTCGATTTCTGCACCGCTGTCGAGAAGTATTTCAATCATTTCCGCATCGTCGCTGCTGGCTGCCCAATGCAGGGGTGTTTCGCCAGGGTCGGTTTTTCCCTCGAATTTTGCCCGCGCATTTACATTTGCGCCTGAACGTATCAAAATTTCTGCGGATTCGCGGCCTCTGGGTCTGTGCGCGGGATAGTCGCAGAGTGTGTGCAGAAGTGTGCGGGGATTGTCCGCTGTGGTTTTATTGACCAGTTGCGGATCTTCTGCTATCAGTCTTTTCAGGGTATGTACATCGCCGGATTCAACGGCAGCACGCGCCTGTTCAATGCTCATTGTGCTCTCCCGTTTCAGTGGTCAATTACCGCGCTGCCGAGACAGAGGTCGCCATCGTAAAATACAGCGAATTGTCCGGGTGCAATGCCGGAATCTTTTTCTGCTATGGTTACGGATAAGCGGTTGTCGTCTGTTGCTTCGATTTCGCAGTGGATCAGTTCTGGGCCATGACGCAGTTTCAATTGCAGGGCGGTTTTGTCAGGTGGTTCTGCTATCCAATTGGGTTTTGTGGCGACAAATTGGTTCCGCGATGTGTTCTTGTGCTTCGTGGCGTGGGATACATAGATGATGTTGCGCTCAATATCTTTTTGTACGACGTACCAGGGTCCTCCGCTCAATCCCAAGCCATACCGCTGTCCGATTGTGTAATAATAGTAGCCCCGATGGGGTCCCAGGATTTGTCCGGTTTCTCTGTCGATAATATCGCCTTTTTTTTCGCCCAGGTGAAATGCGATAAAATCGGGGTATCTGATTTTGCCCAGGAAACATATTCCCTGGCTGTCTTTTCGCGCTTGATTTGGCAGGTTAAAATCTCGCGCGAGTTGGCGCACTTCGCTTTTCATCATGTTTCCGATGGGAAATAATGCCCGCGCGACCTGCGATTGATACATGCCGGATAAGAAGTAGGTCTGATCTTTGATGGGGTCGGGTGCGCGTTTTAGATGATAAGTTCCGTTGCTCTGTGCGATTTGGGCGTAGTGTCCGGTTGCCACTTTTTCATAGCTGCTGTCTATGTGGTCAAAGAATGCGCCGAATTTGATCCGCTGGTTGCAAAATATATCTGGGCTGGGTGTGCGTCCAGCGCGCAATTCGTCGAGGGCATAAGATACGACGCGTTCGAGGTATTCCGATTGCAGGGAGATTACTTCAAGCGGAACATCGAGTTGATCGCATACGGCACGGACAAATTTCAGGTCGGCTTCCCAGGGACATTCCCCTAAGAAAGCGAGTTCGTCTTCGAGCCATACTTTTAAGTAAAATGCCGTCAGATCGTGGCCTTCATTTTTTAATATGTTCAAAGCCACCGAACTATCGACACCACCGGAGATGAGAGCGGCGATTTTCATGTTTTTGTCTTTTATAGTGGTTTTAGCTCATCACACCAATGCAGGTCCAGGGATACGATTCCATTCGAGCTCTTCACAATCGCCTTCGTAAATGGGCATTAGAGGCGCGATTTTGCGAATAGCTTTTTCAGACCAGTGATCTGGAATCGGGTGCCGGTTCGCCAGGCGGGCGCGCATGCCGTTGGGCAGTTCGTTGTATATCGGGTGGTACCACAGTGTGATGACTGTCCGCCGCTGATCCGTTTTATTGGCGTGTGCGCTGTGCAATAACCGCGAATCGCCGATGACCAGGTCGCCAGCACGCACGGGAACATCGCGCTCGTCGGGATACGACTGATAGGCCGGATGGTCCGGATCGGATACGCGCCGCAAATCTTCGGTGTGTGCTTCGGGAGTTATGTCGTGCAGGGGATGTCGGTTCAAATGCGAGCCTTCGATTAACCTTAAACACCCGTTTTCACGCGAGGTATTTACGAGATAGTACATCAAAAATACCTGCTGTGGCAGGGGCTCGTAGCTGATGGGATCATTCCATCCCCACCAATCTTGATGCCAGAATAGGGGTGGGCTGTGCGGGGGTTTGCTGATTATATAGCCTGATGAAAAGGTGGGGTGATCAAAGCCCATTTCTCTCAGAGCATTGAGTGCCTTGGTCCAGGTGACCAATTCGGCAAAAAAGTCATCATTGTAAATGCTGATCAGACTTCCCGTTGATTTCTGTGCTTCAAAATACTCGGCATCTTGCGCGTCTAACAGGCAATTGGACACCGCGTTTGTCCGCTCAACCATTTCAGGGGTGAGCACATTTTCAAATACACAGAATCCATCTTGAATTAACTGTTCGCGTTTGGAAGACATTGTATTCCTTAACGTTCGGTCAGGCTACGCGTTGTAGCATTTCGTTTACCTGGTAGCGCAGTCGGCTGTGTTCATGGTTTTGCATTGCTTTTAGCAATGGCATTACCTGTGCATCGTCAACGCGGTCCATGTGTTCCAGGGCTGTTAGTGCGTTGAAGCCGACAAAAGGCTCGGCGTCTTTTAGTGCTGTGAGCAAGTCATCGCGGGCGATTTCGGCAGCTTTGCTCCAGATGGTCAATGCGCGCGTGGCATTGTGGCGTACCCAGTCGTCGCGGTCTGAGAGTGCGCTGCGAATAGCGGGTAGCGCGTTGAGGGCCGGTAAGCCAATGTCGCCCAGGGTATCTGCAGCTGTTGCGCGCACCCAGTCGTCCGAGTGTGTCAATGCACGGACGACTGGATCTACCGCGTACCTACCTGTTGCTGATAGTGCTGCGGGTACTTGTTCTCGAAGTGCTTCATCTGGTCCCAGCAATACGTCCATCAATGTGGGCACTGCGCGGTTGCCCAATCGCCCCAGGGCGTATGTCGCATCTATCACGACACCTGGATCATCGCTGTTCAGGTTGTGCATCATGTCATCTACGGAGACAGGTGCGTCATCATCCCATTCAGGCAGGGGTTCACCGCGCATCCAGCGCCACATAAATTCCCATACGTGGGGATGACGCAGTAATACGTCGGATGGATGATCGGGTTCTATCCGATGTGCAAGGGTGTCGAAATCGGGATCAAAATCCGATGCGGCCTGCCAACTCGGCGCTGTTGGTTCTTCGGTGCGTTTGAACAAGAATTTCATCATGTACCGATCACGGTTGCTTGTGTTGCTGGATACGCGATGGAACAAATCAAAATGTACGAGCAATACATCGCCGGGATCGACAACCGCAAATGGGAATTCGTAATCGAACTCATTTTTGGGTTTCGCGCTGTAATACTGCGTTCCGGGAAGCACGCCAGTGGGTCCCATTTCAATCGGCGTCTGGTGCGGATAACAAATCGCCATTACGGTTCGCGGGCGATGGTGACGCCGCCACGGTCGACTCCAGCCGGCGAAGCGACGCGTTGAACCGTCCTGGTGAAAATTTCGGCCTTCTGTACCTGCGGTGTTGCGATGGCAATGTCTGTGGCAGTGCATCACATAAGAATCGCCGAGGAGGCTCGATAGCGCGCCGACCATTGCTTCGTCATCAAAAATTTCGCGCAATCCCGGTGCGGCGTGCAATATGTCATTGCCCGGGTTTCCCTCTGCCATGGCTTTTTTTGCATCTGTCAGTATTTGTGCGTGGATATGCGGCGCGACATTTGTTTTGACGACGCAATATCCCCGCGCTATGAAATGCAATATCGCCTCGTCGTTTAATAAATGTGATTGTTCAGCCACGGCTGCCTCCTGTTAAATTTTTTGTTAGAAATTAGCAGGTTTCCGTCCTATTTTCATATCTGCCCGTATTTTTTACAATACACCCCAGGAGCCGCAAATGAAAATTACCGATATTACCTGCGATATTCTCTCTACCGCTCGCCAGCAGGGTGCGACGCGATATGAAGATACCGCAGGATTAAAATTTCCGCAAGTCGCGCCCCAATCCACAGAGACCTTTCCCGGTAGAGCCGATACGCGACATCTCTGTGTCTATCCTTCGGGGCGTTCGACAGCGCTTATTCGCGTGCATACAGATAACGGTATTGAGGGCATTGGCGAAGCCCACGCTCCGGCTGCGCCCCGCGTTGTCAAAACGATTGTGGAAGATTTGTTGAGTCCTGTGCTCATGGGGGAGGATCCGCGCTCAATCGATGTCTTGTGGGAGCGCATGTTTTCGACGATGCGCCTGCGCTCTCATACGCAGGGGTTTACGCTGGAGGCGATTGCGGGGATCGATATCGCGCTTTGGGATATACGCGGTAAGTATTACAACGAACCCATCTGGCGGTTGCTCGGCGGTGCTTATCGCTTGCAAATTCCCGTGTATTCATCGGGGACGCCGGGTCAGACTATTGAATCTCGTTGCGAGGGGATTGAAAGGGTTCTGGATGAAGGCTTTTCTGTGGTGAAAACGTCCTGTGGACGAGGGACGATAGACGAACAAATGCACGTTGTCAGCGAGATGTCCCGCGCTGTGGGAGATCGCGGCAAGTTGCTTGTTGATGCGCACGGCGGATTCGATATTAAAGATGCTCTTCGCTTTGTCCGATTGCTCGAAGATCTCGGCAATGTAGAATGGTTTGAAGATGCTCTGTTGCCCGAAGATCATCAGGGGTATCGGCAGCTGACCCAATCGACTTCTGTTCGAATCGCTGTTGGGGAGACGGACTGCAACCGCTATGTTGTGCGAGACCGGTTGCTGAACGAGGAATGCGATCTCATTCTGCCGGATGTTTGTCGGGCCGGGGGTATTTCTGAGACGCTGCGTATTGCACAATTGGCCGATGTGTTTGGCGTCTCATGGGCGTCTCATGTGAGTACCAGTACTCCCGTTCATCTCATGGCGGGTCTGCATGTCGGCGCGGCGACACCCAATTGCTTTATTTCTGAATGTCCCAGTGGTTTTGCGCGCGGGCCTTTTGGCAACGGGCTTCTTACAGAACCTTTGTCGCTTGAAAATGGGCATATTACTTTGAGTGAAAAACCCGGTTTGGGTATTACGCTTAATGAAGATGCTGTTGCTCGGCTGATTTTATCATAAATAAAAACTGCCGCGCAATAAGCACGACAGTTTTATACATTACAAACCAGAAGAGTCTCTCAGAGCGAGATACTGACCGCCTTTGCTCCCGCTTTTGCCTTTTTGCGCGCTTCTTGCAGTGTTGCGCCTCTCGCGAGGACGACTCCCATTCGCCGTTCCCCCTGTACTTCGGGTTTGCCAAATAAGCGGATTTCTGTATCGGATTCGGCGAGTGCTGCGCTCAGGTTGCCGAATTGCACCTGTTGTGAATGTCCTTCTACCAGGATTACATGCGAAGCCGAGGGACCGTGGTGTTTGATGTTTGGCACTGGCAATCCCAGGATTGCCCGCGCATGCAGGGCAAATTCAGACAGGTCTTGCGAGATCATGGTTACCATGCCCGTGTCATGTGGGCGGGGTGATACTTCGCTGAAGTAGATGTCGTCGCCTTTTACAAATAATTCTACTCCAAATATGCCGCGGCCACCCAGTGCGTCGGTGATGGCCTTGCCCATCCGTTGTGATTCTGCAAGTGCGGCCTCGCTCATTGGTTGTGGTTGCCACGATTCGTGATAGTCGCCATCTACCTGCCGATGTCCTATTGGCGCGCAAAAACTCGTGCCTCCTTCATAGCGCAGGGTCAATAGCGTAATTTCATAATCAAAATCTACAAATCCTTCTACGATGACCGCATCTGCGCCTCCGCGCGCTCCTTCCTGTGCATAGGTCCACGATTTTTCGGCGGTGGCCATGTTTTTTACGGTGCTTTGTCCCTTGCCCGATGAACTCATGATTGGTTTTATGACACACGGTACGCCGATTTCCCGAACTGCTGCGCGGTATTCTTCTAAATTTGACGCAAACCGGTAAGGTGAGGTCTTTAGTCCCAGTTCTTCGGCGGCTAACCGACGGATGCCTTCGCGGTTCATTGTCAGGCGAGCCGCTCTGGCTGTTGGGATTACTGTGAATCCTTCGCTTTCCAATTCGATGAGTGTGTCTGTGGCGATTGCCTCAATTTCGGGCACGATTAAGTCGGGCTGTTCTTTTTTTATGACTTTGCGCAGGGCAGCTCCATCCAGCATGGTAATGACATGCGACCGATGCGCTACTTGCATCGCGGGCGCATTGGCGTAGCGATCTACGGCGATTACTTCAACGCCATAGCGCTGGAGTTCAATGACAACTTCTTTTCCCAATTCGCCAGAGCCACACATGAGTACTTTGGTTGCGGTGGGTGAAAGCGGTGTTCCAATGATTGGCATATATTCCTTTCATTCATTTAAAAGCTGCATATTGTAATGCCTCGTGTATGTCTTCTGCCTCTAAATAGGGATATGCCTTGAGTATGGTTTCTTCGGTTTCGTGAGATGCCAGAAGTCCCAAAAGACGCGACACGGGAAAGCGCATCCCTCGAATACAAGGCTTACCGCCAAATACGTTGGGATCAGTTGTAATACGTGTAAATTTCATGGCACCTCCGTTTTATCCCTGCTGTGCTCCTACTATTTAATTCATATTAATTCATACAACAGCTATCTCTATCCACTTAACACAACTATCTCGCGGTCACTGCCCGATAGGGGTAGATCAACATAGGCTGCGTTTTTGTTATGAGAAGCGTGGAAAGCGACAATGGCTTCGAGTGTATGAACGGCTTCTTCGGGGTTATAAGAAAAGGGGACGCGATCATCCAGATAGGCGACGATTTCCGATACGGCGCGGTCCATTCCCGAATCGCTATCCTTATGGGGCGGCCACTGTTCTGTTTCTCCAGTCCAGTATTCAAGTGTGATGCCTTTTGCCTCAATAATTGCTCGTCCCTTATGTCCGTTAATTTCCGTGCGCGGCGGTGCGGTGGAATAATCGGGTGCGCTCACTGTTACCATTAGTCCATCGTTCATACGCATGACGCCCCATCCTCCGGGATCGCGAAATTCATCGCCGCGACAATCTGGCTTTCCAGCCAGATCAAGCGTTGCAGAGACTGATTGGACGCGATGCCCGGTGAGCATCAAGAGGGCATCAATCGCATGGGTTCCCACATTGCCCAATCGTCCCGTCGGCCATTGGAGAGAAGCGGAAATAAGTGTGCCCAGTTTTCCTTCGGCAATTAGCGCGCTGAGCCGGCGATAATTGGGATCAAATCTTCGCTGATGGTTGAAGACCAATAATCCGTGTTTTTGTGCTTCGAGCATGTGTTGGGCATCTATTGCGGTCGTCGCCGCGGGTTTTTCGCAATAGATGACGGGAATTCCACGTTCGGCACAGGCTATGGCAATTTCCGCGTGGGTAGGGGTGTAGGTCGCTATGCTGACGATATCGAGTGTTTCGTTGGCGATCATTGTGCGCCAACTCTCATAAGTTACAGCACCCGTGCGCGCTTCATAGCGCTCGCGTCGCCCCTGGTCGCGGCTTGATCCGGCCACGAGATCGATGTGCGGATGGTTTTGATACGCAAAAGTATGCGTGCCGTCCATACTGTCCACGCGCTGACCCAATACATCTCCTGAGACTTGATCTGCTCCGCCGATCATTCCCAGGCCGATTACCGCGGCTCGGTATGTTTTAGAAGACATTATTACTCCTGTTTTGCAATCCAATTTATAACGGCCTGTATCATGGCGGGTGTTGCGTCATCGCTGAATACGTGATCTGCACCGGGTAGTACTACCAGTTCTTTTGGTTCGTTGGTGTGTTCAAAGATTATCTGGGAGTCTTCAATGGGTACCACGTCGTCCTCTGTGCCGTGTACGAGCAACCACGGGATCGAGATTTGAGACGCGCGATCTACGACGGTGTCAATCGCTGTCAGGTCGTCCATATATGCGCTGGATAGCGGGCAATCCGGGTCGTCCCACATGTTGCCTTCATCGGGGGTGACATCTCCAAATTCGCGCTGTGCAAATCCCTTTGTATCTACCATGCCCGCCAACGAGATGAGTTGTTGAATGCGCGTATCTGTGCTCGCCCGCAATACTCCGACTGCGCCTCCCATGCTGTGTCCGGCATAACAGATTGTATATCCGTCCAGAACGTCCAGCACGGAACCCAGATCATCTACTTCTTTTGTTATGGTCGAATCTTCAAATCGGCCTTCTGAATCCCCATTGCCGGCAAAAGAGAAGCGCAGGACGTTGAGCCCTTCGGTCTCCAATGCTTGTGATAGCGCGACCAAAAATGGCCTGTCTTTGTTGCCGGTTACGCCGTGGCCCAGGACTACGATGTGTTTGCTTTCGGGATTTCCACTGTGAAAAGCATAATCGAGTTTTTCGCCGTTTTTATTTCGGATTTCTCCAAACATGATTTTCTCCAGCTATCTTTATTCAGGTGCTTCGTCAAATTCGAGTTTTACTACTATTACGGTGTTGGTCAGTTCATTTACTGGCAGGTTTTGCAACCGCAAATAGGGTTTGTGTTCTATGTGATTGGTCGGTACCAGATCCACTGTGAAATCCACAGGTTTACCTGTGTTTAGTAATGCGGCACTTTTTGGTGCGACGGCAATGGGATCGAGTTTTACGCCGCTTGTTCGCGGGTCGTTTACCAAGTGTACGTAGATCACATTGTCCCGTCGCGTCAATAATATATCGCGATTGCGCGTCAGGTGCGACGCGGGTTCTACGTCTTTGACCGCTTCTTCCACGGCGCGATACCATTTTCCTATGCGTTTCAAGATGCGTTTAGATGTTTCTGGAATCGTTCCGTCGGGTTTGGGGCCTACGTTGAGTAAGTAGTTTGCGTCGCGCGCGAGATACCGATCAATGCTCCGTATCAAATGGCGATCTGTATAATAATCCTCATCTACCCGATAGCCCCAGCTTTCAATTCCCACGGACTGACACGCTTCGGTCAGTCGATCAAATGACTGCTGGGTATCTATGCCTTGCACATGATCGCGCTCGGGCGTTCCAAAATCACCGGGGTCAAATCCCCGATTGTTGATTACTGCCGCGGGTTGTAGCGACCGAATCATCGCGTTGATAGATGGATCGAAGTGTTCATCCACGTTCATATCCCACCAGAATGCGTGCAATTTTCCGTAATGGGTACACAATTCCCATACCTGCGCCTTCAGAAATTCGAGGTATTTCATCAAGTCGGGATCATCTCCAGGCTTGGGTTGGGGCAGTTCGTGATGTCGTCCCTGATTGGGGTAATTGGGGTGGTGCCAGTCGGCAATTGAATAATAAAAGCCCAGGGGGAAGTTGCGCTTGTGACACGCATCGGCGAGCATTGCCATCAGGTCTTTTCCGTACGGCGTATTCATTGTGTTGAATGCCGTGTGCGCTGTATCCCACAAGCAGAATCCATCGTGGTGTTTGGTTGTGACGATGATGTATTGCATCTCGGCTTCTTCTGCGAGATCTAACCACGCGTCGGGATTGAAGTTTGTGGGATTCCACTGCTCGGCTAATTTCACGTATTCATTTGCGGGCATGCGTCCGCGCCATTGATGCTGTTCTTGCCATCCGGGGATTGCGTAAATTCCCCAGTGGACGAACATACCAAATCGCTTTTCCAAAAACCAATCGCGTTCATCGCCAAATTGAGTTGCCATTCAATACCTCTAATTTCTTCTTCCTGGCCAGTCTCCGGTGACTTCTTCAAATGGCGCGACGGGTTCAAATGCCTCGTCGTAATCCCCACCGTTGTGGCTGGCTTCGCAGGAGCGGAGCCATTGGCGCAGGGTCTCGCGGGTTTGTCCCATCCGCTCGCGTTGCTCGTTCGCCAAATTGGTCGTTTCTGCGCGGTCTTCAATCATGTCAAAACACAGATCTTCACTGCCGTCGCTCGATAAATTGGTCAGGCATTTATAGCGATTGTCGATCATTGAGATGGTCGGCGCGTCAAACATTGAGTTTTTTCCGCTGTTGAATCGATATGGAATGGGAACGGGACGTTCTGTCATGTTTCCCTCAATCACGGGCAGGAGACTGATGCCGTCAATGGGGCGATTATCGGGCATTTCATATCCCATGACCTCGGCGATTGTGGGAAAGTAATCCAGTGTGCTGCACGGCATTTCCACTGTGCGCCCGGGTTCTGCATGACCCGGCCAGTGCAATAGCGCGGGTACGCCCACGCCGCCGTCAAACAAAGATCGTTTTCGCCCGCGCAATCCGCCTGTTGATCCCCGGCTGCGACCACTTTGACCCGTGCGGCCTTCTGGCCCGTTGTCCGAACAGAACCAGATCATGGTGTTGTCGGCTACGCCCCATGCTTCCAATGCGTGATATAACCGCCCCACCTGATCGTCTATGGCGGTAATACAGCCGTAATAGTGCTGTTCATCTTCGCTGTATTCGGAATACATTGCGCGATATTCCGGTCCGGCAACGACGGGGCTGTGGGGTGCGTGAAACCAGATTGTCGTAAGGAATTGCTCACCATTTTCAACAGCTTGTTCGATAAATGGTATTGCGCGATCCATCAATACCCGGGAGTCGCATCCTTCCAGATTTTCCGTTGCCAGTTTTCCATTTTCGTAGTACGGAGAGGCCCAGGGACGGTCCAAACGCTTTCCGGATCTCTGGTTAATATCTACTGCTGGATCCCAGGTGGGAACCGCGTATTCCGTGGCAAAAGACGCATCGTAATCCCGCTCCCAGGGTGGGGCGTAATTGCGCGCTGGATTGCGATTGGGTTTGCCCGAATAATTCGGGTCCAGGGTTCCCAGATGCCATTTGCCAAAGTGTCCGGTCGCATAGCCGAAGGATTTTAACATTCGCGCCAGTGTTATTTCCTGTGTGGGCAAGTGTCCGCGATTGGCATGTGTTACGCCATATCGAAAATAATGCCGCCCGGTTAAACACGTGCCCCGCGTTGGGGAACACACTGGTCCTCCCGCATAAAATCGCGTGAACCGAATCCCATTGCTCGCCAGGCGGTCTAAATTTGGCGTTTTGATCACGTCGTTCCCGTTAAATCCCACATCGCCATATCCCAGGTCGTCGCACATCATTAAAATTATGTTGGGGGTGCTCATTTTTCAGTCTCCATAAAATTTCACTACGGGTGGAAAATGATCATCTGGCGGCAATGTATCGGGTGCCAATTCCAGGGGATCTGTGACGACATGTTTTTTGCCGGTGTATTTTGCCGCTGCATCGACGAAAATTATCACGTATCCCACCCGCCAATCATCAGTTTGATTCGGTCCCGCGGTGTGAAATGTCATTCCGTGATGAAATGTGCAATCTCCCGCTTGAAGAGGATGCGTTACTCTGGTGCGCCACGCGATTTCCGGTGCGAATTCCCGCCATGCCTCCTGGTTATTTGTCGCCATGTCCGGTACGTCTTTCATTTCGTGCGATCCCTGTACAAATGACATGCATCCCATTTCTACGGGTGTATCCTGTAGCGCGATCCACGCCGATAGAGCATTGGAATTGCGATCATAGGGCCATTTCACCAGGTCTTGATGGAATGCTGTTGGTACTTCGAGTTCTGGCATTTTTGCCAAAATGTGATCGTGCCAGATCCGCAATCTTACACCCGCAATTTTCTCTGCGACTGCGGCGACATTCGGGTGTTGTGTCAAGTTTCGCAATACCTCGTCTTCTCGCCATACGTTCACTTTTTGGTTAAATGGACGGTTTGGATCTTTTGGCATGGCTTCCAGTATATCCAGAGATGCCTGACGAAATTTTGCAACTTCATCCGGTGAGATGATCTGCGGGATTTTTATGACGCCATCGCGCCGGTATGTTGCCAGCATTTCATCTGTGATATCTGTTGGTGTCATGGTGTTTTCCTTTTTACTTATCCACGCTTTGCGAGGATATTATCCCAGGGCTCAATCCCACAACGCTCTGCCCAGGCGTCGTAAATTGCCGAGAGTTCGGATACGACATCGGGATTGTCATTTGCCAGATCGCCGAGTTCCGATCTGTCGGCTTCAATATCGTATAGCTCCCAATCGCCCGGGTAGCGCTTGACCAGTTTCCACTTGCCTTTGCGAACTGCGCCATTGCCTTCGTGTTCCCAGATCAGATATTCTTTGCCGTTGTCCTGGTTATCAAAGATCGGTGTCAGCGATGCACCTTCGAGTGGCAAAATCTCGTGTCCATTATAGGTCTCGGGATACTCGGCGCCCGCTATATCGAGACAGGTTGCCATGACATCGGTAAGCTGGCCGGGTTGCTCGCGCAATGTGCCGTGATCTGTTACATGAGCGGGCCAGTGTACGATAAAGGGCGTTGCAATGCCGCCTTCGTGAACCCAGTGCTTGTACAGGCGAAATGGCGTGTTGGATACATTGGCCCAGGGTACGCCGTAGCTCTGGTACGTGGTTTCGTCACCCGGCATGATGTTTGGATCGTTGCCGCGTTGGACTGGCCGTCCATTGCGCGTGGTGGCCGGTGCAATCGCGCTGCGTCTCATGCCGCCTCCCAGCTCTTCGGCACATCCCCCATTGTCGGCTAAAAATACGATCAGGGTGTTGTCCAGTTGCCCGGTCTCTTCGAGGGATTGGACGATGCGCCCAATGCCCTGATCCATGCGATCGACTTGTGCGGCATAGACTTCCATGCGCCGCTGCTGCCACGCCTTGTGATCGGCTTCTTCCCAGGGCACTTGAGAAGAGTCGCGGTCGCTCAATCCCCATCCGGGTTTTAAGATGCCCATTTCGCGCATGCGCGCCAGACGCTCTTCGCGCAGTTGATCCCATCCCGCGGCAAAACGGTCTTTGTATTTTGCAATATCTTCATCATGCGCGTGCAGGGGCCAATGGGGTGCGGTATATGCGGTATATAAAAAGAATGGCTGATCTCCGTTTGTCTGCGCGTGTTCGCGGATATAATCCGCTGCCTGATCGCTGATGGCGTCGGTCAAAAAGAAATCCTCTGGAAATTCATCCACTGTAATTTGCTCGTTGTCTCGTGTGAGAGTTTGTGGCTTCCAATAATTGGCGGCACCGGTAATGATGCCAAAAAAGCGATCAAATCCGCGCTGACAGGGCCAACTGTGTTTGGGACCGTCTGCATCTGTATGCCGCGTAATATGCCATTTGCCGCTCATATAGGTCGCATATCCCACGGTCTTGAGTACTTCGGCAATGGTTACGCTCTTAAAGTTCAGATCGCCCCGATACCCTTCGTATTCCCGGTCATCCATCATGTGTCCCACACTGGCTTGATGGGGGTGCAATCCCGTGAGCAGCGATGCCCGCGTAGGGCAGCACCGCGCTGTGTTGTAAAATTGGGTGAATCGCAACCCATTGGCAGCAAGTAGATCTAAATTTGGCGTGTGGATTTCACCTCCGTAACATCCAATATCAGAATAGCCCATATCGTCGTTCATAATCAGCAAAATATTTGGTCGCTCTGGCATTCGGGAACTCCTTATGTGAAGGGATTAAAAACGATCAGGGGTTCAAAATACAAAATACGAAGTCTTTTCACAATGCCCGCGTGCAGGGGTGAAAATAAAAACTGATTCAGTGACAGAGCGGGGTACAACTGGCTGGTGTTCAAGCCAGTTCATCGGCTGAGAGGTTAGACGTAGAGTATTACACCCAGGGTTAGTAACCACAGGGCGCAGGCGATCAGGAGAGGGATATCGCCTAATACAGTGGAGGTGGGGTTGCCTCCCCCATCTTTTTTGTAGATGAGATAGAGGTAGCGCAACATACCGTAGATCACAAAGGGTATGGTGAGGTTGAGGTATTTGGTGCCGAGTTTTTCAATGACTTCGGGCGACATGGTGTAAAGTGCGTAGGATACCAGTGCGCCGGCTGTGACGATGGCGATCATCTGGTCGAGAAATTGTGGGGAATATTCTGCGAGGATGCGGCGGTGGGCGCTGGCATCTCCTTCGAGCAGGGCGAGTTCATGCCGGCGCTTGGCAAAGCCGAGGAAAAGAGCCAGTAGCATGGTACAGAGGATGAACCAGGAGGAAATGGCGACCTGAATCGCCACTGCACCGCCGATGGCGCGCAGAAGAAATCCCGCGGCAATGATCATCACATCGAGTATGACGATGTGTTTGAGGTACAGCGTATAGGCGATGTTCATTACTGCATAGATAAGGAGGACGATGCCAAAATGGGGATGCACATAAAATCCCCCGATCAGGGCGGTCAGAGCGAGGAGGACAGCGGCGATGGCGGCGACAGAGACGCGGAGAGCACCCGAAGCTATCGGGCGGTTGCGTTTTAGAGGATGCTGGTGGTCGTTTTCTTTGTCTCGGATGTCGTTGAAAAGATACGCTGCGCCAGATATGAGGCAAAAACAGAGAAAGGCCAGACTGCCTTGCAGGAGATCGCTGGGTTCAAAAATGCGTTTGGTAAAAACGAGTGCGGCCAATACAAAGACATTTTTGACCCATTCGCGCGGGCGCATCGCGTGGATGAGTTGGAGCATAATCGTTAGAACAGCGAAAAGTGCCCCACCGGTTTATAAGGCGGGGCACTTGATTGCGAGAGATGGCTTTACAATGACAGGCCAAAATAGAATCGCATCCCGCTTACTTCTTCGATAATGTCGGGATTGTTGCGGGACGGGACTTCGAGTTTGGTGGGACGGGCAACTATGAAATAGCCGAACATGGGCAAGCGGTAATGTGAAAACACCTGGAATCGAATTTCGGCGCCGTAGTCGAATAGGAAAGAGTCTTTGAATTTGTCCCACCGCCCACTGTGTACTTCTTCATTTACGTCAAAAATATCGCCGATGCTGGCGGCATTGGATGTGCCGCCAAACTCAAAGAAGAGCGAGGCGTAAACTTTGTCAAAAAAGAGGGGCGGCAGTTCCGCGCCGATGTGCTTAAAGATGGGCAGGGTCAGCGTGGTGCGACCAAAGAGGGCTTTGCCGCCTGCGATTGTGAAATACGGATAGCCGCGCAAGGTGCCCAGACCACCGAGATAATAGCGCAGGGGGTAATAGAATACGCCTTCAAATGTGCCGCCTTCTTGTTGTACTTCTTTAACGTAGCTGTCTTTGTAGGCTCCAAAGACCTGTAGGGCGAGTGTTGAGCGGCCAACGAGCGGGATAAATTCATTGAAGGAGGCGATGTATTCGTTGAATCCCACGTTGACTTTATCGCCCCGGAAAAATGCGGGTGACAGGTCTTCGCCGATTGCATCCGGGACAAAGTCCTCGTTCAGATCTGGCGTGCGGGCCAGCGAATCTATCACGGTTGCGTTGATGCGCCGATAGCGGAAGGATAATGCGCGACCGCCCGATGGGTTGATGTAGAGGTCGGTGGCGGGTTTGAGGGTGATGTAGCTCCAACCGCCCATCCATTCGTTACTTTTGAAGAAGTCGAGTTCTTTGTAGAGAAAATCGTCGAGAAGGGTTTCCTGCGATGCATAGCCCGGACCGGGAATCTGATCGGTGATGTCTTCAACCTCACCTGTCCCCAAATTGGTCTGAAAGACGCGAGAGCTGTCGTGGAGGACCTGAACGGCGTGCAGGTTTTCAGAATACTTGCGGTAGCCATAGGCCAGACTGAAATAGTGTCCGCGGCCTACCCCCATTTCGGCGCCTACCGTAAAATCGGAGAATACATCCTTAAAATCGTCTTCTTCTGTGACCGTGAGGTCTAAGTGCTGCGTGACATTGGGGATTAAAACCTGTTGTCCTTCGTCGTTTTGGGTGATCAATGTGCCGGTCAGTGTATCGCGCACGGTTTGGACGGTACCCAAATCCACGATGCTGTTGATGGTTTGCCTGCTGCCTCCAAAGAAGATGCGGGGGACATAGGTGCTTTGTTCAGATAGAATGGGGGTGAGGCTGTTCTGGTAGTAGAAGGCGAATTCCGAGTTGAAGTCTTGTTGCCGTCTGAAGTTTTTGCCGATTAGGGCGGTGGTTACAAAAACGTCGCTGCCGAGCAGGTCGCCCCAGGCCCATTGAACACCCGCGCTGATTTGATCCAGGCCGAATCGGTTGCCGATAAATGTGGGGCCCAGCAATGCGATGGGTGTGATGCCGTAGGAGACGAGGCGCGTGGAATACCTTCCGATGTCGTGAAGGTCGGTGATGGATTTGCCGGTGTAAATTTCGGCATAGTCTCGCGCAATACCCTCGGGGGGATCAACGGCAACGGCCTCGGATAGGGGAATGCGGTAGAGGTTGTAGTTCGCTGCATGATACCCCGCGTAGATCACGTCTTTGGCGTCGGGGGAAATCGTGGGCAAAAACGCGCCGCCCACAACATTGGTCAGTTGCTTTTGTTCTCCGGTGGCCATGTCGTGGGTGTAGAGGTTGAAGATGCCCGTGCGGTCCGAACTGAAGACAAATCCACTGCCATCGGGCAGCCAGACGGGATCGCGTTCGTCGGCTGTGGAGTGTACGATGGCTTTGAAGTTGGCATTGTTGGCATAGGCGAGGCTGTCGGGAAATGCCTTGAGGCTGTCGGCTTTTGCCTGCTGGAGGCTGTCGAGTTGTGTGTCAACTTCTTTTTTTTCCAGCGAACGCCGGCCTTTTTTCTTTTCCCAGGTTGTGGCATTCACGTCGATGATGGCAATGTCGCGGTCTTCGCCCGTGCGGAATATGCTGAAGAGCAGGTGTTTGCCGTCGGGCGACCATTTTGGGCCAAAATACTGTGTGGCGTCGTTGTTATTTGTGAGGTACCGCACATCGGTGCCGTCGGTGTTTACAAGGCCGATGTTCGCCGTGCCATCTCTCATGGTTACAAAGGCGATTTGTTTGCCATCGGGGGAGAGGGTGGGGTCTTTGCCGCGCAGCCCCACGGTGACGCGGGTTTCTTTTTTCGTTTTGATGTCATAGGTGAAGATGTCCCAACGCGCGCCTACGGCTTTGATGTACATCAGGCTGTCGCCGCTGGCTGTCCAGACAAAGCGATTATCGACGCGGTCGGCTATTTTTGTGACTTTTTTGGTGGTGAGATCCATCACTTTGAGCTCGGTGATGAAATAGTCGCTGTCGTCGTTGGAGATAAAGCCCAGCTTGTCGCCTTGCGGGGAATAGACCGGGTGATAGTCCAAATTGCCCCTATCGACGATCAATTCGCCTTCGCGTTCGCCGGTTTCCTGGACACCGCTTTGAACCGCGCTGTATTGTTCTTCGATATGCGCTTTCCAGTCGCGGTAGAGTTGTTTGGCCGATACGCCAGTGGCTTTTTTTAGCGAGGAGTTGAAGTTGATAATGGGTCTGTGTTCAAAAATTTGTCGGACAACAGGGGGACCAAAGCGTTCGCCAATGTAGTTGAGCATGGCATATCCCTGATTATAGACCATTTCGCCGTGGAAATTGCCCTTGCCGCCGAGTTGCCCCATGCTGGGGAGGGAGAGCAGATCATTTTCGAGCGCGGCCATGCGCAGGAGCATATCGCGGTGTGTGTCCCAGCGGTCGTCGCCGTATTCGGTGGCTTCGTATTGCGAGATTCCTTCGGCAAAACCCGAGTTGACGGCGAGGTGATACAGGCCAAGTGTAAAGCTGAAATCGGGATTTTCATTGGCGCGAGAGGCGTTGACTATGCCAATTTGGAATGGCAAGCCCTTATAGGCGGCTTTCAGAGTTACGATATGGGCGAGTTCATGGACAAAAACATTGCGTACCCAGTCACTGGTGCCGCGGATTTCCCAGTCGATGGGGTTGGTCCAAAAGTGGATGTAATTGGCGCTGTACACGGCAAAGGCATTGCCCAGATAATCCGCCTGATCGTCAACGACGACGTGGATGGGTGCAATGCGATCGACAAAGGTAGGGTAATGGCGCATGAGATTCGAGAGAACCTCATCGCAGAAATCGGCAATGTGACGGGCGGTTTTTTCGGCTGTAGAGAAGTAGATATTGAAATATCTGGTGCGGATCATTTGAGCGCCAGCCGTACGCAGTCCCAAAAGCGATGGAAAAAAGCCGTCGGCTGTTTCGGGCTTCCAATAGGTGTAGCTTTTCTGATCGGGAGACGGACGGTTCAGCGGGGTATTGGCGAGGTCAACCCCAATGGCTTTGGCAGGACCTAAAGAGGGGGGCTGTGCCTGGACGGTGTGGGATATGAGGCCGGTGAGGCACAGCAACGTTAATATTTTGAAGACCTTCACTTATGACTCCTTGAGATGGTGGATGGTTTGGCACACGGGTTCTGCGCCTTAGTTGTGCCGCAAGATACAGGCCACGCTGTGACCGGGTTCGATGTCTAAGAGTTCGGGTTTGCGGTGGGCGCAGTCCGGCGTTGCTTCGGGACAGCGCGGATGAAATGCACAGCCCGAAGGTATGTTGACCGGGCTGGGAACATCGCCTGTTAAAATGGTGCGCGATCCCCTGACGCGCGGGTCGGGTATGGGGATTGATGAGAGCAATGCGCGTGTATAGGGATGCTGCGGATTGTCGTAGAGTTCCTGGCTTTCTGCCAGTTCGACAATTTTGCCCAGGTACATGACTGCCACGCGGTTGGAGATGTGTTTGACCACGCTCAGGTCGTGCGCGATAAAGAGATAGGCGAGGCCGAACTGTGTCTGTAAATCCTGGAGCAAGTTTACAATTTGTGCCTGAATCGATACGTCGAGTGCAGACACGGGTTCGTCCGCGACAATGAATTGCGGTTTTACAGCCAATGCGCGGGCAATGCCAATGCGCTGTCGCTGTCCACCGGAAAATTCGTGCGGATATCGGCGGGCGACGTCAGGAGATAAGCCCACGGTGTTGAGCAGGTCGGCGACTCGATCTTTTGTTTTGTCGCTGTGGATTTTCAGGGGTTCCGAGAGGATGCCGCCGATGGTGAGACGGGGGTTTAGCGATCCGTAAGGGTCCTGAAAGATGATTTGCATGTGCCGGCGCAGTGTTCGAAGTTGTTTTTTTCCCAGGGAGAGGATGTCGGTATTTTTGAATCGCACGGTGCCTGATGTTGCATCAATAAGGCGCAAGATAGCGCGTCCCGTTGTGGTTTTTCCGCATCCGGATTCGCCGACCAGGCCGAGGGTTTCGCCGGGAGAGATATCGAAGCTCACGTCATCTACTGCTTTGACATGCCCGGCGTTGCGCCCCCAGAGTCCCTGAGAAATGGGGTAGTATTTTTTTAGTTTTTGAACTTGAAGAAGCACTATTTCTCGCCTTATGCCATCCAACATGCGGTCTGGTGATCGCCGTCAATTGGTTGCAGTTGCGGTGTGGTTTCCCTGCAAATTGAATCGACTTTTTCACATCGATCTGCAAATCGACATCCCGGTGGAAATCGCGTGGCTTCGGGCACTGTGCCCGGAATGGTTCTGAGGCGCTTATTCGCGATATCCAGACGGGGTACTGATGCGAGTAAACCCTGCGTGTAAGGATGCCTGGGGTTGTGAAAGATCGCATCTGATGGTCCGGTTTCTACAATTTTGCCTGCGTACATGACCGCGACCTGATCGGCGGCTTCGGCAATAATACCCAAATCGTGTGTGATGAGCAGGACGGCCATGCCGAGTTGTTGTTGCAAGTCGCGCAACAGGTCCAGGATTTGCGCCTGAATAGTGACATCGAGTGCTGTTGTGGGTTCGTCGGCTATCAGCACTTTGGGATTGCACGAGAGGGCCATGGCGATCATGACGCGCTGGCGTTGTCCGCCCGACAATTGGTGCGGGTATTCGTTTGCGCGTTGCTCGGGATCGGGCAGGCCCACGAGGTGGAGCATTTCAACTGTTTTTTTTCGCGCTTCTGTTTTTTCTAATCCCTGATGCCGCCTCACGGCTTCATCAATCTGGAACCCACAGGTGTAAACCGGGTTGAGGCTGGTCATGGGTTCCTGAAAGATCATGGCAATGTCATTGCCGCGTATGTCGCGCATTTCGGTATCCGAAAGGGATACCAGGTCTCGGTTTTGAAAAAAAATATGCCCACCTTCAATGCGGCCAGGATGAGGTACCAATCGCATGATTGACAGCGAAGTAACACTTTTTCCGCACCCCGATTCACCAACAAGGCCGTAAGTTTCGCCCTTGTTGAGTGTGAATGATACACCATCTACCGCCCTCGCTGTTCCGCTGTCTGTGTGAAAATGCGTTTGGAGGTTGTCAACTGTCAGCACGGAATTGGGCATGTAAGATTTTTCTTTGGACTTCTATACAGGTTTGAACGTTCCCGTTTTTTTGCAATGAGTGAATGGACACGCGCTGCTCCCCAAATCAAAATAGAGGCAATTCGAGCACGAGCCAGTCTTCAAGTAAGAATCCGACGCGCCCAATCAGCAGCGAGAGACGCGCCATGATGGTGTAGCCAAATGATGCACCGAACGAGATCATGAGGAACCAGATACCGATTTTGGACGCCACGCCCACGGGGCCAGTGTGTTCGACAGAGTAAAAGAAATACACGAGTACTGTAACGACACCGACCAGAATAATGAAGAGGTCTAATCCAGCCCAGGTGGCTGTTATGGGTTGCATGGTCGGTTCTAGTTGAGCCAAAACATTGGCCGCAATGGTGCGCGGAATAGCCAGCCCCGATCCCAGGCCAACCACAAACGCGAATGCGATACGACTGAGCCAGCTAAATTTTGCTGAGGAGAGTTGGGTGAGCATAAAGAAACCGAGCAATGTGGGGACAATGAGCCACAAGTTGTTCATGCTTTCGCTGCCGAGTTCGGAGAGGGGATTCACGACATCGACCAAAAGCACGTTGTACCAGACCTGTGTGAGCGTGTACGCGGCTGCGACTCCTACATAGAGATTTTCGGCAAATTTGAAGAGGGGGTTGTCTTCGTAGAGAAAGCTGTAAAGCGACAGGGTAATGCCAGCCGCAATAAATATGCCAAAGCCGGCCCAATCCAGAGAGAGCTTGTCTGAGCCAAAGAGGTAAATATTGATGGCGGCAAAGAGGAACAAGAAGGCAATAAAAATTATATGATCGCGTTTCACTGGACGCCCCCTTTCTGGCGGCCATAGAGGAAGTACATCACATTGCCCAATATGATGAAGGCGATGATGATGAGATGAACAAAGGATTGTGCACCCATGCCTGCGGTGGCTTTGTCCGATGTTTCAATCAGGGTTTCATATTCGGCGGCACCGGCCAATCCGCCCATCATGCCGTTCATTTGGCCCGATTGCAAATAGGGGTATTGATCGGGTGCCATAACAGCAGTACAGCCAATGCCAAATTTGAATTTGTAGCGTTCTTGCCCGAAAGGTATCCATATCCCATCGGGTGTGTTGCCCGATGCCAGGCAGATCACATAGTCGAAGTCCGCCAATCCCTTTATGTTTTTGGTGACAGGTAATTCGGTCGTATCGCTACCTTGCAAATCTTTTTGAAATGCATCGTGAAAGTTTCTGCCCATATTGATGACCAGAGAACCCCCACCCGGTTTATAACCCAGATACGTATAATCCTCACCGTATTGTGTGACAAATTCTTTTGATGCGGTATCAAATGCTTCTTGTGCAAGCCCCACAGCAGTTGGCCAGTGAGACATTCCAACAACTTTGACATTTTTGCGAAAACAGTGGCGCAAAACTGCAAGGGCCATGGGCTGTACTTCGGGCATGGAGCCGGGACCGTAGTCAAAGGAGATGAGAATGGTGCCGTTTTTTGCACTCACTTCTTCGATGGTGTCGTAAATCGCTTTCACATCTTTTGTGATGGGAATAGGCAGGCGCACGGCTGCCAACGATGGAAGGATGATGCCGAGCGCGACAAAAATGAAGATGATGCGGCGGTCGATATTGAGCAAAAATTCTTTCATTATTCACCTCCGCCGAGATAAGAGCGTTCGATGCCAAAGATGATACGCAATGCCGTGGCGACAGCACCAAGGCTGACGCCGAGCAAGATGCCGCGTTTGGCTGCCAGATTGGGCACATCCATCATCCACTGGGCAATTTCGGGAAGTCCATGGTAAATTGACGCGCCAATGGGTACACGGCCGATCATCACGATAATGGCGGATACGAGCAGGATTGCCGCTTCGGGCGTGCGGGCTCGAAAAGTGCGATAGGCTGCCGAGGCGATGAAAAACGCGAGTATGGAGAACATGGTGGCATCGGCAGGTACCTGGACGTATTTATACATCCAGTCAAAAGGTCCCGAATTGAGTACCTGTGGCTCGAATGGACCTATACCATCATTGTAGATTGCAAAGAGAGTTGTAATTACAAAACCCACGAATACCAGGAAACTATATCCCCATGCAGCTTGCTGGCGTTGAACGCGGTTCCAGTGCAATCGCATCAGGCTATAGATGCCCAATATCATAGCAAAGGCAGCGACAATTCGATCCCAGGTTGCCAATTCTTGTTCGAGACTTTGAGCACCGCTGTATGGGATATAGAAAACGAGAATGCCAATCATACCCAG
This sequence comes from Gemmatimonadota bacterium, assembly GCA_009838845.1. Taxonomy (NCBI): domain Bacteria; kingdom Pseudomonadati; phylum Gemmatimonadota; species Gemmatimonadota bacterium. Next base: position 109,677 of record VXRD01000124.1, read on the forward strand.
GACAAAGGCGATGATTAGCGGAAGAGTACGTCTTAAAAAAAGCATGAAAGAATCCTCTGCTAATATGCCGTGAAAATATGCGTGAGTGTTTGACTTCCAAGAGTCGCCAGGATCGTGCCCAAAATCATGACGATTAAGAGCACTGCTTTGCCGATGTCTTGACCTTTGAGGCTACCCAGCAATTTGGGTTCGCGGGCGAGATACGCGCTCGCTGCATAGAGTTCTTCGCCCATGAGCGTATAGTCACAGGTGGTAATGAAAAAGGGCAGTTGGGTGTAGGAGTCAGTACCCGCGATTTGGATTGCGCCTATGGAAGCACCTGTTTCTGCCAGCAAGAGCGATTCTGCGTAGAAATAGCCCATCATGATATTGGTAGCTGGTCTGTCGCGCACCATCATGCCGTCGAGAGCTGCGGCATAGCTGAATTGCTCGGTGGCAACCATAAAGACCATGTCCTCTGAGTAGGCATCGGGCCGACCTGCGTTGAGATAGGATTCTTTGACGACCTCCTGACTCACAGCCATTACTACGGGATCATTGTTGGCCACGCGCAATTCGGTGTTAAATTCGGCAGTGCGATTTGCCACGCGCGCGAGAACATTGATCGCCGCAATGGTAGAAACACTACCCATGGGATGCAATCCGTGTGCAAAAAGCACGGGTTTGCCCATTTCAGTTGCGCGACCGAGGGCTTCGTTAAGGGCTTCGAGACCGGCGATGCGGCGGATGAAGAGTTCGCGTTTTTGGGCGAGGAAAATGCCGCCTAAAATGATGAGGGAGAAGATCGTGCCGATGATGAAATTATTGGTTTTGAGGAAGTTGAATAAATTTTCAGACGCTTCTGCGCTTGCGACTGCAGAGGGAAATGATTCGCCAGAGGGAGATAGGGATATAACCTGTACATAATAGGTTTTGCCGTTTTCGATGGCGATCTTTTTAGACGGATCGGTGGGATCAGTATATTCAGCGATTTTGGCAAAGTGCATTTGGGATGTTTCTTCGCCATGCCCAAAAGTGCCTGGATCGCTGGATTGCAGGTTGCCCGATGGGTCGATATTGGTTGCGTGATGAAAAGGACCTGTTTCAGTTTCGCTAACTACAATTTTGTACATTGCCCCGTCGGGGAGTTCCGCGCGATTCCACACAACGGTGATGCTGCCTCCCGAGTCGTTGGGGGTGTCTTCAGCTTTGACACCGGTGGGTTGTTGTGCATACAACTGTGCCGTGCAGAGTACGAGTGTGATGCAACACAAAAAATATCTCATACGCAATCTCCCGATGGGTCGTTTACTCTTGGATGAGTTCGACGTTGGCACGCGGGACAGTGGCGCGTTCGCCATTGTCAAATTCGACTTCGAGTACGCGCACATGGGTTTCGGATTCGACTGTTTGCAATTCGGGGGGCAGTGCCGTGACTTTGCCCACCTGACCAAAATAGGGTGCGCGAATCACGCGCAAGAGTGCGCCTTCGATGAGGCCTGGATTATCGGATTCTTCGGTTTGTTCGTGGATGCTGGATTCTGGAATGATGATTTCGGGACGCAGAACACCTGCGCGGATCTGGGTGGCGCCCGAGACAGAGGCTTCTTTGCCGTTGTTTTCGCTCAGTATGTCAAAGGTTTTGTGCGCCATTGAGATGGAGCCAAAGCCTTCGGTGAGGATGACGGTGAGGCCGATATTTTCGGTGCCGGTGATGGCTACGCCGAGGTCGTAACCGAGCAGGTCGCGCAAGTCGGCGTCGCGGATGCCGCCGCCAATGATGCCAACGGCGCCGATTTCCCGCGCTTTGTCGATCACATCGAGAGTGAGCAAATTGCCGCCTACGACGATTGTACCTGCGCACGAGTCGTCGATTTGGTCGGGGGTTAAAATTTGGTCTGGCTCTTTGGAGATGACGTGCAGAGGTCCCCAGGTTTCACCGCCTACGCCAAAGATGCCCTGCACAAATGCACCTGTGGTTTCGACAATGACGCCTTCTTCGGGCAGGATTTCAACTATATTGCCATCGATGTATGCCTGTACCTGAACGGGGCGCGGAGGGGCGCGAAAGATGACCTGTCCAGTGATTTTGGAGATGCTTTCGAGGGTGCCACTAATAGGTGCTTTAACGGTGGTTTTGAACCATTTGATGAAGGGGCGGGTTTCGGCAATGGGTTCGCCTACTTCGACGGGGTCGCCTTCTCGTTTGAGCATGTAATTGGGCAATTCTTCTGGTGTGCAACTCAGGATGTTGACCAGATTGAGGGTGGTGACGTTGCCGGGCAAGTGCGTGTGGGCAACGACCTGATCGCGCGTCACGCTATCGCCTTGTGATACGACGACTTCACCTTTGAGGGGGAGTTGGCGCTGGCGTTGAAGAAGGGTCTGTGGGGTAACGCGAAGACCGGGTGTGTATGCGTGTGCCATAGAGTAATACCTGGGTTACGGATAACGGAATATACAATGCGTGGGTTACTTTACAAGAAAATAAATTAAATTACGGCCTTGCTCTTACCGGGGGTAGAGGTCGAGGGTCTCGCTCCACTGGCTTATCTGATCGGCGCGTTCGGATTGATTTTCGGCAAATACAATGGGGCGCCCGCGTCCGTCGAGGATCAGCCCGGCGGTGCCCCCTTTGACTGTGGTGTTCAGTTCTCGGCCCGGCCCGGCACCTGCGTCTGTGTTGCGCTCGGGCTGTAAGGTGAGGTGTGCTTCCTGACCTGCTTCGAGCGGGAAATGTAGAAGATCGCCAATATTCAGGGTGCCCGATTGGGTTCCGTCGGGAAGGCCGATTTCGTATTGCGCACAGGATGTGCCGATTTTGCCCTGGGCGATGGGTGCGATACAGGTGCCGAGGTAAATGAGGCAGTCGCGTTCAAAAACCTGCGTGGCGGCGATTTCGTTGACCGATGAAAGCACGCCGAGGTGTGGCATCATAAAGATGCTGTCAACGGCGAGGCGCGTGATGCCTTCGGGCTGGAAGGCGTCAATGAGCATAGCGGCTGTTTGCATTCGACGCGGAGCGTGAGATAGAACGCCGCCGCTTCCGACGAGGAGATCGAGGTCGCGCATTTTGATGAGGCTTTCGCCGCCTTCGGATTGGTCGAATACATCGGACAGGGTGCGCTCTGCCTGTACGCCTTTGAGACCCACGGCCAGTGCGCGGTGCTGGACAAAGGCCAGGCGCAAGGCTTCGCGGGCAATGGCCTGTTCGACCTGAAGTTCTTCGAGCATTTGCGGAATTGTGGTGGGGCGGATCATTTTGTTTTTGATGCGGTCTCGCAGGTCGGCTTCGTCGATTTTGAAAGGCACCCAGCGCATGACATCGTTGAGGCCCGCTTCGGCGAGTACGTTGGATACGCTGTAGGACATGCCGAGATTGGCAGATACCGTGCGGTTGAAGATATCGTCAAAGACGCTGAATACGTCGGTGGTGGCGCCGCCTATGTCAACGCCCACGACATTGATATTTTGTTGTTTGGATACGGTTTGCATCATGAGGCCAACTGCGCCGGGCGTGGGCATGATGGGTGCGCCTGTCCAGGAGATGAGTTTTCGATAGCCCGGTGCTTGCGCCATGACGTGTTCGAGAAAGAGGTCGTGGATCACGTGGCGAGCTGGTCCAAGGTTTTCTTCTTCGAGCGTGGGGCGGATGTTTTCCGTGATGGTGAGGGCAGTTTTGTCGCCCAGGGTGCGTTCGATTTCCTGCGCGGCATCTTTGTTTCCAGCGTAAATGACGGGCAGTTGGTATCCCGATCCAAATCGCGGTTTGGGGTCGGCTGCCGAAATGAATTCGGCCAGTTCGACAACGTGCGAAATGGTGCCGCCATCTGTGCCGCCCGAAAGGAGCACCATATCGGGGCGCAACTGGCGAATGCGTTCGATTTTTTCGTGGGGCTGCCGCCCGTCGTTGGACGCGAGAATGTCCATGACAATTGCGCCTGCGCCGAGGGCGCAGCGCTGTGCGCTTTCGCCGGTCATGGCCTGAATGACGCCGCCGACCATCATTTGCAGGCCGCCGCCTGCGCTGCTGGTAGAAATGTAGATGTCAACCCCGCGATGATCTTCTGCGGGTGTGATGATGGTTTCGCCGTCGAGAATTTGCCTGCCGGAGAGTTCTTCGACTTCTTGAATGGCGTTGAGTACGCCGCGCGTGACGTCTTCATAGGGGGCTTCAACTGTGGTAGGTGCTTCGCCTCGATAGGTCTGGCGATAGACATCGCCCTTTTTTTCTATCAAGATGGCTTTGGTCGTGGTGCTGCCGCAATCGGTAGCGATGATGACGTCGAGTTTATCCATGGTTTTTGTTTTCCAGGGTTTCAATATGGCGAATGAGACAGGGAATGCTTTCCCGCTTTTCCAGAAAGCGCGTGAAGCGGTCAAACTCGGCTGTTGAGGAGAAGATGATGGATACGAAGGGCGACAAAAAAGTCAAAAGTTGGCTGCCAATATAGTTAAAGGGTCGCCCGGTTTCAAGTAACATAATAGCTGGCGCTGTGAGTCTGCGCCTCACGATGAAGGCGGCGGCTTTTTCGGCGAGAACTTCATCGTCTTCAGTGATAGCACTTTCGGGGGGAGAAACGGCAAAGGCATGGGTGCAATAATTTTTAAGTCGGGTCAATAGCGATGTGTTTTTGGACGACATGGTAGATCTCAGCGGGGTTTTTCGAGCGCAGGAATTGACCTCGAAATGTGTCGAGGCGATGCGGTTTGGCAAAAGGACTTAAGAAGACGCCGTTGGGATGGCGTGCGGCGCGGCGAAAATTTGTCCACAAATACTGCCTGCGCATACCGATATGTGAAATGGTAAAACCGCGAGGGTCGATAACATAGCGCGTTGTGAAAAAATAGCGGGTCATCGCCGCGGTGAGCAATGCGAGTGAAAGAAAGGCGAAAGAGATGCTCTGAAAGCTCACGCCGACAATAAACGCGACGCCCAGGATGATGAGCACGAGTAAAACAGATTTTGCCAAAGGCTCTTCGCGCAAGGGATGCGAGGTCCAGGTCTTTGAAGAATCAATACTTGTCATTCCATTCATAGGTTGCGTATTTCTCGGCGATAAGGCGTTGGGTTTCGGCGATTTCTGTTTCGCTGAGTGAGGCTTCAACAAGTTGGATGTTAAAGGTATTTTGAATGCCTTGCCGGATGGCTGTGGCCGCTGTGTCGAAATTGATGGGGTATGCGAGAGCTTCAGAGAGCGAGGTGGTGTGGCGGTCGAGTTCGCGTGCAAAACGCTTTTGCAGGCCTGGTTTGTCGCCGGGCAGAAGGTCGGCGATTTGTTTGTGCTCTGCGCCGAGCAGGAGTGATCCGTGTTGCAAGAGCATTGTACCGATGCGCTGTTGCGCGCTGCCGATGAGTTTGCGCCCCTTAAATGTGACTTCGTATTGCGCCGTACTGGTAAAACAGGGCGCGGTGAGTTCTTTGCCGCGCGGTGAGGGCTGTGTTTGGCGACGGGATTCAAAGGTCGCATCGACGCCGAGAGCGCGAATACCCGCCAGGAGGCCTTCGCTGATTTTGCGATAGGCTTCGTTGATATTGCCCCCCATCACGGGATTGTCGGCAGGGCAGACAACGCTGTAGGTCAGTTCGTTCCAGTGCAAGACAGCGCGGCCACCGGTGGGACGACGGACAATGTCGATACCGCGATCGCGAACTTTTTGGGCATCGACTTCGCGGCTGATGCGCTGTGCATATCCAAAGGAGACCGCAGGCGGTTGCCACCCGTAAACGCGAAATGCGGGCCGAGCACCTGTTGCTATCGAGCGCACGAGGGCTTCATCTACTGCCATATTAAAAAAGGCGTTTCCATGTTGGGTATTCAGGAAACGCCATTTGGGGGGATCGCATTGTGTCACGGTTAGTGCAGGCCCAGATGTCTGAGCGCGTCTTTTGCGGCCATCTGTTGGGCTTCTTTTTTACTGCGCCCCTGTCCTTCGCCCAATCGATCGCCCTGAAGGGTTACTTCAATAAAGAAAATTTTTCGGTGATCTGGACCTTCCTCGGATATGGGCTGATATCGCGGATGGCCCTGTCCCGTACTTTGCGTGTGTTCGAGAAGCAGGCTTTTGAAGTTGAGATAGTTGCCGTCGGCGAGGATTTCTTCAACATTGGTTAGAATTGTGCGTTCGACAAATGAGCGGGCAGCTTCAAGCCCACCATCGAGGTAAATCGCACCTAAGAGCGCTTCAAAAGCATCGCCGATAATTGAGGTGCGTTGGCGCCCGCCAGATGAGATTTCTTCTTTGCTCAAATAGAGATATTCTCCGAGTTGGATTTTGCGGCCTTTTTCGGCCAGGACGACCTTGCTGACGAGCAGAGACTTGATCTGTGTGAGTTCGCCTTCTCTTTTATTTTTAAACTGATTGTAGAGATGTTCTGTCACAATGAGATCGAGCACGGCATCGCCCAAAAATTCCAGGCGTTCGTTGGAAGCAATGCTGCCTTCTTGAGTGACGTAAACATGGGACCGGTGTTTAAGGGCTTGTTCGAGTAAAGCGGTATTGGAAAAGGTATAACCGAGTTTGCGTTGGAGTTCTTCCTGGGAACGCACTCTGACGCCCGCGGACCAGCGTCTGATTGTTTGTAAGACGGTTCCGAGTCGGATAAAACCGCCCCCTTTCAATTCACGTAGCATGCATGGTCTCGTTAGTTGCGAAACTTACGCAGGATGAGTACTGCGTTGTGACCCCCGAAGCCAAAGGAGTTGCTGATGGCGATTTCAACGGGTATTTCTCGCGCTTCATTGGGCACGTAATCGAGGTCGCATTTTGGGTCGGGTGTTTCATAGTTGATCGTGGGCGGTACCACATTGTGGTGAACCGCCAGGGTTGCTGCAATGGTTTCAATCGCACCCGAAGCTCCCAGAAGATGTCCGGTCATGGATTTTGTCGAACTGACGGCGAGCTTTTTGGCCCGGTCGCCAAATACGGATTTGATGGCGGCTGTTTCTGCCGGATCGCCCACAGGTGTTGATGTGCCGTGTGCATTGATATAAGCTACGTCTCCGGGATTGATCTGTGCCTGCCGCATGGCACGGCACATGGCGCGGGCACCTCCCTCACCGCCAGGTGCCATACCGGTAATGTGATAGGCATCGCCAGTGTAGCCAGTCCCCACTACTTCGGCATAGATAGTGGCGCCCCGTTGTGTTGCGCGTTCGAGTTCTTCCAGAACAAGTCCACCGGCACCTTCTCCAATTACGAATCCATCTCGGTCTGCGTCAAAGGGGCGGCTGGCTTGCGTTGGGGCGTCGTTGCGGGTTGAAAGCGTTCGCGCCGCGGCAAATCCTCCGACTGACATTGGGGTAATGGCGGCTTCTGCCCCCCCTGTGATCATGACATCGGCTTCGTCGTCCCAAATTTCGCGGGCTGCATTGCCAATGGCATGGGCTGCCGAGGCGCAAGCCGTGACGGTGGTATAATTGGGGCCTTTGGCACCGAGGTGAATGGATACTTGACCTGCGGACATGTCGGGGATCATCATGGGCACAAAAAGTGGACTGATGCGTCTTGGACCATCTTTGCGATAGGCTTCGTGCTGATCCTCAAAGGTTTGGATGCCGCCAATACCCGAGCCAAATACAACCCCGATGCGTTCGGCCTGTTCATTATTGATATCGAGACCTGCATTTTCTACGGCCTGAACAGATGCTGCAATGGCGTACTGGGTAAAGAGATCCATGCGGCGCTGGCTTCGAGGGTCAATGCCAAAGTGCGCTGGGTCAAAGTTTTTGATTTCGGCGGCAAACTGCACGCGGAAATCAGTGGCGTCAAATTTTGTTATGGGGCCAACACCTGTTTGTCCATTGCACAATGCTTCCCAATAGCTTTCCGTAGTATTTCCATTGGGGGCAAGTGCGCCCATGCCGGTGATGACCACTCTGCGTTGTCTGTTCACTAAATGACCTCCTGGAGGCTGGAGATTGGTTCCAGCCTCCAGTTTCCGAGTTAATCCAGACGCTCGTCTAAGTATGCGATGGCATCGCCAACTGTTTCGAGCTTCTCGGCGTCTTCATCGGAAATTTCCATGTCAAATTCTTCTTCGAAAGCCATGACCAATTCGACTGTGTCGAGCGAGTCTGCGCCCAGATCGTCAATAAAATGGGCGTCGGCATTGACGCTATCGGCATCAACGCCGAGTTGGTCAACGATCAGGTCAGTAACTTTTTGTTGAATATCATCGGTCATGTGAAGCCCTCCGTGATTAGTGTGTAGTGATTATTTACATCACCATTCCGCCATCGACAACGAGAACCTGTCCGGTAATATAGGCCGCGTCATCAGAAGCGAGAAAGGCTGCGGCAGCGGCGACATCTTCGGGACTGCCGAGTTTGCCCAGTGGAATCTGTGCGATCAACTGTTCTTGTATTTTGTCGTTGAGTTTGGCGGTCATGTCCGTTGGAATAAAACCGGGCGCAATGGCGTTGGCCGTAATATTGCGGCTGGCCAATTCCCTGGCTACGGATTTGGTCAGGCCAATAAGACCCGATTTGGATGCGGCGTAATTGATCTGCCCTGCATTGCCCAGAAGCCCCACGACCGATGAGACATTGATGATGCGACCGGCTCGCGCTCTCATCATGGGACGGGTGACGGCTTTGATACAATGGTACGCACCTTTGAGATTGACGTCAAGAACTGCATCCCACTCGTCTTCTTTCATACGCATCAACAAATTGTCGCGGGCGATACCCGCATTGTTGACGAGCACATCGATTTTGCCCCAGGTGTCGAGGACGGTTTCGACAAGGGATTCAACAGATTCGGCATTGGAGACATCGGTCTGTTGTACAAGGGCTTCACGGCCTTGTGCGCGGATTTTTTCGGCCACTGCTTCTGCAGCTTCTGTGCTTTGGCTGGCACATACGGCGATGTTGGCCCCTTCGCGTGCAAGGCGCAGGGCAATGGCCTCGCCAATGCCGCGGGATCCGCCCGTTACAAGGGCTGTTTTACCTGCGAGTCGGTTCATGGGATAGTTACCTGTTAGTTGAACACTCTAAAGTTGTTCTATAGCTTCCAATGTGCCGGCTTCGTGGACCGGAATATTTCGGTCAATTCGGCGCAGGAGTCCCTTGAGCACATTGCCTGGCCCCACTTCGAGGGCTTCGGTCATGCCTTCTGCAATGAGTCGTTGCATGGATTCGGTCCAGCGAACCGGCGAAATAACTTGCTCGATCAACAGGTCTTTGAGCAGATCTGGATCGCGGGTGGATTCAGCAGTGACATTGGGTATTACGGGAATTTGCGCTTGAGCAAATGGCACATCGTCGAGCATGTCGGTCAGTGCTGTTACGGCTGGCTGCATCAGGGCCGAGTGAAATGCGCCGCCTACGGGCAGGAGCACGGCGCGTTTGGCTCCCAGTGCTTTGGCTTTTTCGAGTGCTTCATCAACGGCATTTTCCTCGCCAGATAGGACCACTTGTCCGGGGCAATTGAAATTGGCTGTTGTAACATGGCCCGAAGAACTGAGGTCAGCGCAAAGACGAATCATTACGTCGTCGTCAAGACCGAGCACTGCAGCCATGGTGCCTGGCCGAATTTTTCCCGCGACTTGCATGGCATGTCCGCGAACGCTGACGACCCGAAAGCCGTCTTCGACGCGCATGACACCTGCTGCAACGAGGGCGGCGAGTTCTCCGACACTGTGTCCTGCAACGAGGTCGGGTTGCAGTCCCCGGCTTTTAAGTACTTCAAGAGCGGCAATGCTGTGGGCAAAAATTGCCGGTTGTGTGACTGCGGTTTGTTTGAGTGACTCGGCAGGACCGCTAAAGCAGAATGATTTGATGTCTATGTCGAGCACATCGTCGGCAAGATCAAAAATTTTGTGCGCTTCTGGTGCGGTCCTGTACAGATCGTATCCCATGCCAACAAATTGGGAGCCTTGCCCTGGAAATAGGAAAGCTTTTTTTGTCATTTAATAAGCCCAGGTTAGCAGGGTGCTGCCCCAGGTATATCCCGCACCGGCACTGGCGAGCAGCACATTGTCACCGCGGCTGAGACGGCCCTGTTCGACTGCTTCAGACAGGCCAATGGGAATAGTGGCAGCCGAGGTGTTGGCATAGCGGTCGATATTGACTACAACGCGATCTTTGGGTATATCTGTGCGTTTAACACAGGCGTCGATAATGCGCTTGTTGGCCTGATGTGGCACAAAAAGCGCGATGTCTTTGCCGACAAGGCCGTTGCGTTCGAGGATTTGAGCGGAAACTTCGGCCATCTTGGGAACTGCAAATTTGAAAACTTCGCGACCATCTTGATAAATATAGTGCATTTTCTTATCAACGGTTTCACGAGAGGCCGGAAGCAGACTGCCGCCAGCGGGTTGTCGCAGATGTTTTACGCCGCTGCCATCAGAATAGAGAATAAAGTCTTTAAGCCCCAAACCGGGTTCGCCGGGTTCGAGTAAAACCGCGCCCGCGCCATCGCCAAAGAGCACACAGGTCTCGCGGTCGGTGTAGTCTGTGATGCTGCTCATTTTGTCGGCCCCAATGACGACCACGCGTTTGTGTGCGCCCGTTTCAACAAATTGCCCTCCCACCATTAGGGCATATAGAAAACCGCTACATGCTGCCGATAGGTCGAAAGCCCAGGCATTTGCGGCACCAATTTGGTCCTGTACCAGACAGGCTGATGACGGAAATACCATGTCGGGGGTGATGGTCGCAACGATGATCAAGTCGATATCTCTGGCATCGAGTCCTTTGTTGTGCAGAATGGCTTCCATAGATTTTAGAGCCATAAAAGATGTGCCCAACCCCTCGTTGAGGATGCGGCGTTCTTTGATGCCTGTGCGGGAGGTGATCCACTCGTCGGATGTATCGACCATTTTTTCGAGGTCGGCATTGGTCAGCTTTTGTTCTGGGACGTAGTGCCCCACCCCGCTGATGGTGGCTGTAAGGGGATACATGATAATTACTCTGCTCCTCAAAGTCTGCGCGGTGTTAGACCAAACTAAAAGCCATCGGTTTCAATCACTTCGCGCCCATTGTAATAACCGCAATTTCCACAGACCCGATGGGGTATTTTTTGATACCCGCAGTTGGGGCATTCGTTAAAGGTGGGTAAACGCAATTTCCAATTGGCACGGCGTTTACCGGTGCGAGAATTTGAACTTTTTCGTTTGGGGTTGGCCATGGTGGTATCCTTTTTGATTAATGCTCTGTTTACTGTTCGCTTTCTTTGAGTGCGCGGAGAGCATCCCAACGCGGGTCAGGGCTCTTTTCACTCTCGTATTCCAGCAATTCGTGGGGATCTTGCTCATAGCGTTCACAAGGGCCAGAAGGCGATGCAGCGCAGGTTGGGATCATGGGTAGTTCAAGCAAAATATAATCTTTTACGTCATTGCCAAGGTCTATTTCGCCGGGTTCTTCATTGAGCCAGATCAGCGTTTCGTCATCGTCATCGTCCATCTGGTCGGGACGACCCTTTTGAAAGATGAATGTGTATGAGATGACGATGGGAAATTCAATGGGTTCCAGGCACCGCGCGCATTCGGGGCGCACCAGACAGGTGGTTTGCCCTTTGGCCGAGAGCGAGTCGCCGTATTTGTACACGACGAGACGGGTGTTGATGGCACCTGCAAATTGGGAGTCTTCTTCGGTAATGTGCAGGTCGGCTGGCGTTTCTTCAAACGCAAATTCGGTTTCGCCTTCCCGTATATCTCTCAGGTCGATTTTCATAAGGTAGGTGATCTCTTTTACCCAAAAAAGAAAGCCACTTCTTTGGCTGCGTTTTCCAGTGAATCTGAGGCGTGTACGGCATTGTTTTGAATATTGGTTGCAAAGTCTTTGCGAATGGTGCCTTCTGCGGCTTCTTCGGGATTGGTGCTGCCAATGGCCTCGCGCAAAAATGCAACGGCATTGTCCCGCTCAAGTGCCACGGGCACACAGGGGCCAGAGGTCATAAAATCGAGCAGGTCGTTGTAAAAAGGCCGTTGGCGATGTACTGTATAAAATTCGGCGGCCTGTTGGCGCGTGAGGCGAACCATTTCCAGATTTACAATTCGAAAATTTTTTTCTTCGAGACGGCGAATGATTTCACCGATTACATTTTGTGCAACAGCGTCGGGTTTGACGATGAGCAGGGTGCGTTCCATGCATAAAATTCCATGTGAGAAATACGGCTTGTATCGGCTTGAAGATGGACAAGATAGGAGTTGGGCTTTTTTTTGTCAACCCCATTTTTGATAAGGATTTGCGCTTGTGAACTGCGCGAGAAAGAGGTTGACATAAGTCCAATGGACTCCTTTAATTGGGAAGGTGGTTTTTAGTGCTGTTGCGTTTTAATTTTTTTTGTGGATACCGGGGTCTTTTATGAGTGTTGTTATTCCATTTTTGAACCACAAGGTTCTTTTTGTTACAGGTGCAACTGGTTTTTTGGCCAAGGGATTGGTGGGAAAAATCCTTTGCCATGCGCCAGATGTTGGGCGCATTTATCTTATGGTGCGCCCTCAAAGGCGGGGAGGGGGCAAGCCCATTAGTGCCGAAGACCGGCTGCAAAGGGAGATTTTGCAATCCAGTGCTTTTGCGCGATTGCGCGCAAAACTCGGGGATCGTTTTGACATTGTGATGCGCGAAAAAGTCATTGCGGTGCCGAGCGATTTGACACAAGATCACCTCGGCATGGACGCCGAGACATATACACAGTTGGCCAGTGAAGTCGATATTGTGATTAACAGCGCAGCCAATGTGGTTTTCGACGCGCCTCTGGATACGGCGCTGATGCAAAATACGCTTGGGGCCAGGCGCGTTGTCGAATTTGCCAAGGCGTGTCGCGATGCCGTGCTCGTGCATGTTTCAACGGCTTATGTCAATGGACGGCAAAAGCGGATCATTTCTGAAGACGCGCCCGTGCCCGATCAAACGGTGGCACAACAAATGGGAAATGGTCGCGCGCCCGATTATAGTCTGGATTCGGAAATTGAAGGTATTCTGGCGTATAGCCGCGAAGTAGAGGCGGCGTCGCGAAGTCCGGAGCGGTTTGCGGAATTTACGCGTTTGCTCGACCGGCAGAACCGGGGCAAGCGCGTTACAGCGCATCGGCGGGAACACCAGTTGGAGGCTTTGCGCCAGCGATGGGTGCGAGAACGGATGGTGGCACGCGGGATAAAGCGCGGGCGAGAGTTGGGCTGGCACGACAGTTATTCTTTTACCAAGGCCATGGGCGAGCAGATGGTTGCCAAGACCCGGGGCGATTTGCCAACTGTGATCGTGCGCCCTTCTATTATTGAGAGCAGTTTGTCCGATCCAGAACCGGGATGGCTGGAAGGGCTAAAAGTGGCCGATCCACTTATTGTACACTACGGCAAGGGGCGTTTGACGGATTTTCCCGCGCGTCCAGAAGCGGTTTTAGACGTTATTCCCGTGGATATTATTATCAATGTGATTATCGGTGTTTTGCCTTCCATCCATGAAAATGCCGATTTGAAGGTTTACCATGTGACAACAAGTGCAAAGAATCCGGTGAAGGTAGGTGAGGTCGTCCAGTATGTGTACGAGTATTTTGTGAACAATCCAATGCGAGACCGCAATGGCAAACCCATTGCGGTGACGCCGTGGACCTATCCGACGCTGTCACAATTTCGTCGAAAGTTGCGCTATAAGTATTTGTTGCCCCTCAAAATTTTGCAACGGGCACTGAATTTGGTGCCGCTGGTCAATGTTTCAAAACGCAAACGCCATTTGTCGATTTTGAATGCCACTTTGGAAAATACGCTGTCGCTTACCGATATTTACGGTTCTTATATTTCTCTGGATTGCGTATTTCAAAACGACAATATGAATCAGTTGTTTGACAGCATGGATGCAGAAGATAGAGAAATTTTTAATTGTGATGTTTCGCGCATCGATTGGCCCTCTTACGTAAAAGAGGTTCACATTCCCGGCTTGCAACGCCATGTGCTCAAGACAGGTGTTTAGGCTTCTCCCATGACCTCACGCGATAGATCGGATACTCGCCCATTGCACGAAACACTGCTCGACGATCTGGAGCAGATGTTGGCTATTTATGACCAATCGGTTCAGCTTATGCTCGAAGCGGTGCGTCACGATGGCTATTTTGACGATCTCGATCCAGATGCGCTTGTCTGGCCCAAAAGTCAGAGCGGTGCGATGGATATGGAGGCGCTGCTATTTCGCGCACAGCTTGTGGATGCGATTTTTCAAGGTTTGCCCGAGGTTCGCGATGAGCGTTTGGACGAGGCGTATCGTCCTTTTGCGGAGTTGCTTCCGCAATATCACCTGGGCAGCCGAATTTATTTGCAACTCAGGCGACAATTTGTCGAGCGAGGCCGCGGGGATGCGAAAGATTTTTTGAGGTTGTATCAATCCCTGTATTTGAAGGCTCTGGCACAGGCGGAGCTACACGCGCCCGAAGCCGTGGAAGAGGCATTGGCTCAGGTGCATATTACACAAGTGCCAATGTCGCACGCCCGCGCTGTTGCAGAGGCGCTTGACAATGTGGAGGCGGATGAGGATGCGCACTGGGCCGAGGAGTACAGTTGTGAACGAGATGGCGAGCGGATTGAGGGATCTTTGCGCGATTTGCTGCAAGATGTGGCACAGCGCACGCTCAATTTGATCGCCGCGGGAGGGTTGCTGTCAACGCGGTATAATTATTTGACGAATTTTGGCTGGTTTGGCGTGTCGGTGTGGAAGGTTATTGTGGATGCGGAGGTGGCTTTGGCGCAGTTGCGCGACGATGTGGATGCGGATGGGATAGATGATGATGTGCTGGACATCAAGGCGCTGTTGATTGAATTTTTGCACGCGCATCAGGAAGATCCCACCAGGCTGCGTCCCAGGTTGTATTGGTATGGGCAGGAATATAGTTATTTGACGCGGGATATGATTGATTTGTCGGTTAAGCTAATATGCGATGTGAACGCGCAAATCGATCGTGTTGGACAAAGTGTTTCGCGTATGGAAATTCCCGCTTTGCTCGCAGATACGGCACGGGGACGATTTTTGGAATATCCCAATGTCGGACGTCGGGGGCAATTTTCAAAGTTGCAGCGAGGAATGCGTTTTGCCCGGTGGATGGGGACTTCGCTCAAGATAGGACGTCAAAAAAAGAAATTGTTGGAAAGAGAGGCCGATCCCATCCGTCGCCGCGAAGCCGGATGGCGCACCTGGCTCGATTGGGGACGTCGCACGCTGGATATTTTTGATATTCGCGTCAACGTTTATATCGATCCCCATTTTGAAGCCATTGTACGAGATTTGGGAGCCGATGCAGAAGATCGGCGTCTTATCTTTTTGCCAACGCATCAGAGTTTGTTTGACCATCCCGTTTTGTACAAAGTTTTGCAGTCTCGAGAGTTTATGAATGCGATGGGATGGGAAAGACCCGAACCTTGTGTGATTCTGGCGCGTACTGGGCTGGCGCGCTCGGGTATCAAAATTGGGTCGAAACAGATCACGCAGTTTGGGATGACGTCTGAGGTTTTTGATCAGATTCTGGAAAATGTCGATGGCTATGTGATGCTCGAGCGATCCCGTGCTGCGGGCCATACGACACAGCGCGTGGCACAGGCATTGACAGAGCGTCCGGGCGTTATTTATCCCATGGCGACGACCGCTGCTTTTGCGGTTCAGCAATTTCCGCTTCAACACGGAGTGTTTGCACAATTGCCCCAGGATGTGGTGATTGTGCCGATTGCGTACCGCGGGCTTCACGCGCTGTGGCCCAAGTGTCCAAAGGGCAATATCAATATTAATCCGGGGCAGGTCAATGTGTGGGTCTCACCGCCCATGTTGGGGGAGACGACTTTACTGCCCAAAAGACGGTCGCTGCGGATTCAGTCCGAGGCTGCCGCGCTGTTTCAAGCGGTGCATATTGCGACGTTGTTGAATCCGGAAGAGTCGTGAATCAACGAATCAACGAATCAACGAATCAACGAATCGGCGAATCAACGAATCAACGAATCAGCGAAGGAGTTAGTAGTGATTTTGGGTGGTGGGGCGGGATTCGTCTATTCGTCTATTCGTCTATTCGTCTATTCGCACTTTGTGAGGTGTGAAATGAATGAACTGATGGTTGTCGCATTTTTACTGGTGCTGGTATTTTTGCTCGTTCGAGGGCGTCGCGCTTTTGCCAGTAAAGACCGTTTTTCTGAGGGGGCAGAAGGCGAGCGGTTTGCACACAAGTGGGGGTATAAGGATACGCGGTTTGAGTTTGACGATGACAGGACCGTGCATGTGACGGGAACGCGGTATCCGTTATGTGGCTATCGGATGCCGTATTTTTTGCCTTTTGTCGAAGAGGTGCTCGATGTGCCGGTCCGTCCCGAAGATATGGGGCAAGAGGTCGAGCACCGCGATTTGCCCGCGCCCGTGGCAAATGATGAATTTTTGAGGGCGGTGCGCGATGCGCTCAATGAAGATGGGGTTTCTCAGGAGGACATAGAGCGTCTGGTGCATAGTCATGGGCAGTTGAGCGTGGATGAGGTGTATCAAATTTTGTACCATCGACCGCCCGAACGTCTGGTGGATGTGGTGTTGTTTCCAGAGGAAGAAGCGGATATTCAGGCTATTATCCAGCTTGCAAATGACCACAATGTGGCGCTGGTGCCCTATGGTGGCGGGACGAATGTGAGCGGTGCGCTCGCAATTCCGACTTCAGAGTCGCGGATGGTCGCGTCGGTGGATATGCGCCGTATGAATCGCATTGTGCAGGTGGATGAAGAGAATTTTCAAGCGTGTGTGCAAGCGGGCATTTCGGGTAAGCAATTGGAGATTGCGCTAAATAAATTGGGATACACGTCGGGACACGATCCAGATAGTCTGGAGTTTTCAACTCTGGGGGGATGGATTGCGACCAATGCCAGTGGTATGAAGAAGAACCGGTATGGCAATATTGAGGATATTGTGATAGAGGCCACGCTGGTGACGCCGACGGGGGAGGTGGAGACACACCATGCGACGCCGCGCAATTCGACAGGTGTGCAGCCCAGGTCGTTTTTGTTTGGTAGCGAGGGCAATTTGGGGATTATTACCCGGGCGACGATAAAGATCCATAAACAGCCCGAAGCACAGGAGTTTGGCTCGCTGGTGTTTCCGTCATTTGAACGGGGTGTGGCTTACTTAAAGGCACTTCGGCAGACAGGGCAAGTTCCGGCGAGTATTCGGCTGGTGAACAATACGGAATTACAGCTTGGGCAGGCGCTGAAGCCCGAGGTAAAAGGATTCAAGAAGCTCCAGCAGGATATTCAGCAATTTTTTTTGGTTAAGGTCAAGGGATTTGATCCAGAGCAGTTGGTGGCGTGTACGATTGTGATGGAGGGCACAAAAGACGAGGTCCGGCAGCAGGCAAAGACGATTTTTCGTTTGGCGAAGAAATACGGTGGTATTTCGGGCGGAGCGCACAGGGGCGAGCGGGGGTATATGTTGACGTTTGGGATTGCGTATATTCGCGATTTTTTTACTCAGTTTCACATTTTGGGCGAGACATTTGAGACTTCTGTGCCGTGGACTAATATTCACGATGTTATTGGTGCGGTGGAAAAGAAGCTATTTGTTTTGTGTGAAGAATACGGCGTGCCAGGTAAGCCCTTTTTGGCCTATCGCGTGACGCAGACCTATCACACGGGTGTGTGCATTTATTTTACTATGGGTTTTTGCGCGCAGGGGCTTGAGGATTCGGTTGGCGTTTATCACGCGATTGAGCGCCAGTTGCGGCAGGAGATTTTAGATCATGGCGGGTCTTTGTCGCACCATCACGGCGTGGGCAAGCTCCGCAGTGGCTTTTTGCCGCAGATTCAAAGCGAAAATAGCATTGCAGTACTGCGGCAGATGAAAAAGGCGATGGATCCAAATAATATCTTTGCCATTGGCAATGGGGCGTTTGCGGATTGAAAATGGAAAGGACCAACTGATTTTGAATGGCGCGATGTTTTGCAATAAGGTAGCGATTATTACAGGCGCGTCTTCGGGACTTGGGGCGACGTTGGCTCTGGAACTTGCGAAGCAGGGCGCACATCTGGCATTGTTTGCTCGGCGAGAGGGAAAGCTGAGCGAGACGGCTGAGCAGTGTCGGGATTTGGGCGCACAGGTGGTGACGGTGGTGGGGGATGTGACACAGGTCGAAGATTGTGAGCAGTTGGTTGAGGCGACGATTGCAGAATTTGGCTGCATAGATTATTTGATTGCCAATGCCGGGATCAGTATGTGGGCGCGGTTTGATGAGGTGGAAGATTTGGAAGTGTTTCGCAAGTTGATGGAGACCAATTATCTCGGTTTGGTTTATTGCATTCATGCGGCATTGCCACATTTGAAAGTTTCGAAGGGTATGATCGTGGCCATTGCATCTTTGCAGGGCAAATTTGGTGTGCCTCTGCATACGGGATATGGCGCGTCAAAGCACGCGGTGCTGGGTTTTTTAAATGCTCTGCGTCTGGAAGTTGAAGATGTGCATGTGTTGACGGTTTTGCCGCATTGGCTTCAGGGAACGAATTTGAGACGGCACGCTTTTGGGAAGGATGGTGAAGCACTGGGCGATTCCTCACAGCGGCACAATAAAGAGGCGCTTTCTCTTAGATCTTGTTGTAGGGCAATTTTGAAAGCTATGCGAAAACAGAAGCGCGAATTGGTGCTTCCCTGGCACCACCGCGCATTGCCCTTTCTTCAAGTGATTCATCCCAAAATTGTCGAGTGGCTGGTGAAGAGGAAGATGAAGGATCAGGGTTTGGGAGATATGGCGTGACGCCTGGTGATCCTGGAACTTCCATAGAAGAAGCCGTGGGACAGATGCTGATGATCGGTTTTCGCGGCGATGTTCTATATGGGGATATTGCTGCGCTTCTGCGGGATATTCAACCCGGTGGGGTTGTGCTTTTTGATTATGATTTGCCGAGTAAAGGTGAGTTGGTGCGGAATATTACGTCTCCGCACCAACTTCGCGCTTTGACCTCAGCCCTTCAGGATATAGCACCCTATTTTATTGCGGTTGATGCAGAGGGTGGGTATGTCAATCGGCTGAAAGAGGAGTATGGTTTTACTGTTTCTGTGCCCTCTGCTCAAAAACTCGGCAGACAGTCTCTGGGTAAGACGAAAAAGGTAGCAGATGCTCTTGCGCGCGAATTGAAAGATATGGGGATTAACTGGAATTTTGCTCCGGTTGTCGATGTGAATATAGATACCAAAAGCCCGGCTATTGGCGCGATAGAACGGTCTTTTAGCGATGTTCCGAGGACTGTGGTGGCGCATGCCAATGCGTTTAGTAAGGCGCATCAAGAACGGCGGGTGATACCGACGCTAAAACACTTTCCCGGACACGGAAGTGCGGCAGGGGATACGCATCTCGGTGTTACAGATGTTACGGAGACATACCGACGTGAGAAGGAGCTTTTGCCGTATCAAAAATTCATCCAGAAAGGCTATGCAGATCCGATTCTTACCGCGCATATTGTAAATCGGAAGCTCGACAAGAGCGGGAGACCGGCAACTTTGTCGCACGATATTATGACGAGGCTCCTCAGATATGAGATGGGTTTTGATGGAGTCGTTATTTCTGACGATATGCAGATGGGGGCGATTGTCGAGGCGTATGGGTTGACGGAAGCGGTTGTTGAGGCTGTAAAAGCAGGTGTTGATATGATTTTGCTCGCCAACCAGATTGGGGAATACAATATTGAACAAGTTTACGATGTAAAAAATGCCATTGTACAGGCGGTAGCAGATGGCGTTGTTGAAGAAGATCGCATTTGCGAATCTTTTAATCGGATTCAAAAATTGAAACAGAGGTTCAGAATTTAAGGGAGAGGATGTGACGTCTTCTGACCTGCATCCAAACCCAGAAGTGCGATCTGAGGCGGATGCCCGGTTGGCAATTACCATCCAAGTTACCATCTAAGTTACCATCCAAGCTACCCCTTAAGTCACCCCCTAAGTTACCCCCTAAGCTCAATAGAATCGTTCCCGCCTGCTTCGGATTCGACTCTACTCATCTCATTGCGAGGTGAGTTTTCTTTTTCAGCTTATGTTAAATCACTGGACAATTATTGCAAATCCCGTTTCGGGACGTGGTCGTGCAAGGCGCATAGGTGAGCGGGTTGCGGATTTGTTGCGCGAGCGCGGTGTAAATGCCCATTTGATGATGTCGGGAGCACCGGGCGATTGCGAGCGGTTAGCGCGGGAAGCGTTGGCGCGTGGGGCAAGACAGGTTGCTGCGTGTGGGGGGGATGGGACAGTGCATGAGGTGGTCAATGGGCTTGCAAATTCAGACGCGGTTTTGGGGGTTGTGCCCTGTGGCCGGGGGAATGATTTGGTACGGGCGTTGGGACTGTCCAGTGATGTGAAGGATGTGGTCAATACGCTGGTGCATGGAGAGGATCGCGCGATTGATCTGGGGAAAACTGGCGGCCGGTTTTTTACGACTGTTGCGAGTTTAGGTTTCGATACGGCGGTGGCGCAAAGGGCGCGATCTCGACCTTCGAGATTGGGTGGGACAGCGTCCTATTGTCTGGCGGTTTTGCAAACGCTATTTGGATATCGGTCTCCTCTTGTGCGTTTGCGGGGAGATTTTGGCGTTTTTGAAGGGCGTGTTTTGCTGGCGGCAACGGCGAACGCGCCTTTTTATGGGAGTGGGATTAAAATTGCACCTGATGCCATTTTTGACGATGGGGTGCTGGATTTGTGCATTGTGGCAGATGTTTCGCGCTGGACGGTTCTGCGGATGTTTTTGCGCGCGTATTCCGGCGCTCATGTTGGTCATTCTGCTGTGCGCGTTGTGCAGACGAGAACTTTGCAGATTGAGTCCGATGATTCCCTGTGGATTTTTGCCGATGGGGAACCGATGTGTGAGGTTCCCGCAATGATAGAGGTTGTTTCGGGTGCGTTGAGGGTGAAGGTATAGGGAATTTTGGTTTTAAGTGTTCATTTTCGGACACTAGTGTATCATTTCCGGACACCTGTGGCGTTGTTAAATTTGGTTGATTTTTTATAACATATTGAAAAATAGTGAGATAAAAATTTTGGCACGGATATTGCATTAGATGGAAGTTACAATCTAATCGGTTTTTCAGAAGTGGATTATATAGGAGGTGCGAGATGATTCAAATGTCGGGTGTTCAAAAGTGGTATTCGTCGCGTTTTATCCGGACGGTTGTGTTGCAGGGGATTGATCTGGAGGTTGCGTCCGGGGAGTTTGTATCTATTATGGGACCTTCTGGTTCGGGCAAATCCACGTTGTTGCATATTATGGGTATGCTGGATTCGTCGAATAGAGGGGAATATTTGTTTGATGGCGAAGCCGTGCATAAGATGCGCGAGCGCGAGCGGTCAGATTGCCACAAGAACAATATCGGTTTTGTGTTTCAGAGTTATCATTTGATTGATGAGTTGACTGTGTACGGCAATATCGAGACGCCTTTGTTGTACAAGAAGGTGAAGGGGGATGAACGCGAGGAGATGGTGAATGCGATGCTGGATGAGTTTGATCTGGTGGAAAAGAAGGATTTGTTTCCCCATCAATTGTCCGGCGGCGAACAACAGCGCGTGGGTGTTGCGCGAGCCGTGGTGATTAAACCACGCGTGATTCTGGCAGATGAACCCACGGGAAACTTAAATTCGACACAGGGCGAGCATGTGATGAATTTGTTCACTAAATTGCACGGGGAGGGAACAACTATTGTGCAGGTGACGCATTCGGAAAAGTGGGCAAGCTATAGCAAACGCATTGTGCATTTGCTCGATGGGGAAGTGGTGAGGGATGAGGGGGTTTGAACAGGTAAATGTTTTGATCAGATGCGGTTAAGGGATTGGTAGTTGGCGCTTGCGGATTTGTCCTTCTGTAACACTGATAACAGTACCTTGCCTTAAATCATTTTGATGCTGTTTGAGAATCGTTAGAAGATATAGATTCACATTTTGTGGTGTCATATTTCTAAGACGAAAGATGATTACGCTGGGAAGGATAACCTGAGTGGCCGCAAGAATATCGGCAAAGTCTAAATCGTGTGTCAGGATGATGCGAGATTCATAACGCGCTTTTTCAAAAATTTCAATATCTGATAGTTGCTCAAGGTGTTGCTCAAGGAGGTGAATCGCGTCATATCCCTGTGTTTGAAGAAAAGATACGGTATGAGGGGATATACCCATGTCGGCAAGAAATTTCATGGGGCCGCATGTTCGAGTGGATGGATAGATTCTTCAGCGAGCCATGCAGCGTATTGAAGTGCTTGTTGAATATCCTCAGCTTCGAGATAAGGATAAGCTTCAAGAATCTCTTCTGTTGACATCCGATTTGCAACCAAATTGACCAAAAGAGAAACCGTTACACGCATGCCGCGGATACACGCGCGTCCCCCCATCATTTTAGGATCAAAGGTTATGCGGTCAAATTTCATTTTGAGCTCCTTCTATACAACATTGATCACCCCAAACTTGTTCTGTTTCCCAGATGTCAAATTCACCTTCTGTTACAGGGTGTTTTTTATATCCATCGCGATGTTTTTTTTCTAAAATTTCCATTTGAATCGTTTTCATAAGTTCCCCACACTATAAGGTTTTTTGCACAGCATATTGGATAATATCGCAAACCTCGACCGTTTTTGCAATTCTAACTGTTAAGGAATAAATAAATATGGCTAAGAAATTTGAGGAAGCAGTTGATGCTGTGATTTCCGGTGATATTGAGACGCTCAAATCGCTGCTCGAGAGAGAGCCTGATCTGATTCGCATGCGATCATCCAGAGCGCATAGGGCGATGTTGATTCACTATGTGGCGGCAAATGGCGTGGAAGATGAACGGCAGAGGACACCGACTAACGCAGTCGATGTTGCAAATGTGCTTATTGATGCTGGTGCTGAGATAGATGCTACGTTTTTGGATGGGAGATCGGGGACGACACCCCTTGTTTCACTGGTGACCAGTTTTCACCCACATAAATCGGGTGTCGCTGCTGAGCTTGTGAGCGTATTCGTCAATGCGGGTGCCAGAGTAGATGGGATAAAGGGAGATGGTGAACCACTGAGGCTCGCGCTTAGTTCTGAGTATCCCGAGTCGGTTCAGGCTCTTCTCAAATGCGGTGCAAAGATTATGAATGTCGAAGTCGCCGCTGGCCTGGGGGAGCTTGAACTGGTCGAGAGATTTGTCGATGAGGGAGGTATATCCCGTGGGGAATTGGAAGAGGCATTCTGGTCTGCTTGCAAGTATGGACACACTGGGGTGGCAGAATGTCTTCTCAAACGCGGCGTGGATATAGACGCAAGGGGCGGGGCGAATAATACGGGATTGATGCTGGCATCACAACGCGGTCGAAGAGATACGGTCGAGATGCTTCTGGATTGCGGGGCTTCTATTGAGTCAAAAAATGACTATGGTGGTACAGCGCTTGGTTCAACAATGTATTTTCTGGCAAATCATCCTGCGCCAGACGCCGATTATGCGGGAGTGATCGAATTGCTGCTCAATGCGGGATCGGAGTTCAACTTTGCCGACAAATTGACGGGCGATGATGAGGTGGATGATGTGCTTCGCAAGCGCGGTGTGATCACATAGTGGTCTGTCCGCGTCCGTGTCATTTTAGGCTAAAAATGAAGGTTACATCTTCGTGGCGTAGCTCCCAGCTATTTTTTCCATAGACAGTACTCGGCCATACTTCTACGCAGTAGTCCTGGCGGGATGGTGTACCTGAATGAAGCCATTTTGTTTGCGCTTCTTTGAGTTTGTCGAAACACTCCCTCCCTCCGTATGCAGTTATGTGATTTTCGTGTATGATACAGATATTCGATCTATTGTGGTTGGTGAGTACAAAAGCATTCTGCATAGGTATTACGGTTAATCCCTGAAGTTGAGCAAAGAACGCCAGATCCCTCCGTAAAGTCCAGCTATTCCTTCCGTCTTGTATATCCGCCCAGGAAGCGCGCTCTTTGGCGGCTGGTCGTTTTTCGGCAAATTCCTCGACCAATTTCTGAGCCTGATCCCACTGAGGAGTCATTCCATGTCTGCCTGTGAATAGCATAAATCCAGGAAGAGAAATTACCTCCCCACTGAGATGATCTTTTCGCTTTTGTAACTTCAACATGAGGCACTGGATCCCACCCGGGAAGTCGTTCAACGTCAATACCATTACGCCTTTGGACGATAGTTGCTCCCACCAGGCGGAGAACAGGGTTGGGCATGTAACCGTGGTGATCAGCCGATCATAAGGCGCTTCTTTCGCATAGCCTTTTGATGCATCACCCGTTATTACACGAACATTTTTTGTGCCCTGTCGCTTCAAGTGACGGCGTGCCCTGCGCGTAACATCGGATTGAATATCCATTGTCACAACATGTCCTTCAGGACCCGCGAGATGGGCCAATAGAGCGGCGTTCCATCCGGTGCCTGCGCCAATTTCAAATACGCGATGTCCCGCGCGAACGGATAGGACGTCCAGCATGTGAACGACGAGAGAAGGTTGCGATGTCGAGCTTGGTGGGTTGAGGTGGCTGAGCAAAGGTTCGTCGGAATAAATTCTCTCTAATTGGCTCGAGGTGGGACATTTCGGATCGACTTCAATTAAGCCTTTCTGTTTTCCCAATGCATGGATTCGATCGACAAATCGATGTCTCGGTGTCGATTGGAGGGCATGTTCTATTGCCTTATTCTTCAAACTACCCGTCGCCTTGAGCATGTCGATGAAATCACGCTGCAACAGGTCTGTATTTTTAGTGCTGGTCATTAGTCTTCTCTCAAGGGTTTTCCCACTCATGCGCCCGGACCCTTGACGAACATTCCAGGGGTTGCGCCTGTGTGTTCGCCATTTTCGAGGACGCGGATGCCGTTGACGAAGACGTCTCTGATGCCGATAGAGAGCTGGTGGGAATCGTCGAATGTCGAGCGGTCGGCGACGGTGTCGGGGTCAAAGACGACGACGTCGGCCCAGTAGTTGGGCTGGAGTCGCCCGCGGTCCCACAGTGAGAGGCGATTGGCGACTGAGGAGGTCATTTTGCGGATGGCTTCCTCAAGTGGCATGAGCTTTTCGTCGCGGACGTAGTGGCCCAGGACGCGGGGATAGGTTCCGTACGACCGGGGGTGGAGCGGTCCCTCAGCAGCAGTCCGTTCTGGATCGACGCCGCCCGCGTCGGTGGAAACTTTGATCCAGGGGAGCTGAAGTTGGAGACGGACATTGTCTTCGGATATGGTGTGGTAGATGGTAAAGATGCGCTGGTTTTCCGAGAGCAGGAGGTCGATGGTGGCTTCTATCCAGTCCTGGTCGCGCATCTCGGCAATTTCAGAAAGACGCTTGCCGATGTACTGCTGATTTTCAGGTTTTTTAAATCCGACTGGAGCGATTCGGTCGGGACGACGGGGAATTTCGCCCTGGCGGTTTCTGACTTCGGAGACGATTTTCGCGCGGATGTCGGGGTCGCGCAGGTTGTCGAAGAATTTGCCGTCTGCAGCTACCCAGGTGGGCAGGACAGTGGATAGGCCGGTGCCGCTGGCTGTGTAGGGATACATATCGGCGGTGATGTCGAGGCCCTCGGCGCGTACCTGATTTATGCGCGCAATGACCTGGTGCATCTTGGGGTAGTTGCGTTCGGGAACGGCTTTGAGGTGGTAGATTTCGACCGGGAGGTTGGCGCGCTGTCCGATTTCAATGGCTTCGTCCAGGGCTTCGAGAAGTTTGTCGGCTTCGGATCGCATGTGGGTGATGTAGATGCCGCCGAATCGTGCCACTGTCTTGCAGATTTCGACGATTTCATCCGTGCTGGTATATGTGTCCGGCGGGTAGATGAGGGCATAGGAGGGACCGAAGGCGCCGTCTTCCATGGATTCGGCCATGATGCGATGCATGGTTTTCATTTCGTCGGGGGTTGGCTCGCCCATCCGCATGCCCATTGCCTGCGCGCGCAGGGTGCCCGCGCCGAGGAAGGAGCCGACGTTGGGCGAGACACCAGCTTCGATCATGGCGTCGAGCCAGTTGCCGAAGCGATGCCAGTCCCGCGCGCGTTCCCGCCAGTTTTTGGGTAGAGATCGCGAGAGGGTATTGGAGCCGCCGACAGGTGCGGGGGTCCACGCTTCGCCCATGATTTCGGTCGTGATGCCCTGTGTGATTTTGGAGAGGCATCGGCCATCGCGCATGAGTGGAACGATGGAGTGGCTCTGGATGTCGATGAAGCCGGGACAGACGATGTGACCTGATGCATCGACGATTTCGTCTATGCCGTCGCGGGGGATGGTCCCCGGCGGTTCGATGGTGGAGACCTTGCCGTTCTCAAGAGCTATGTCGCCGTAGAAATAGGGGTTGCCGGTGCCGTCGATTATTTTGCCTGAGTGAATAAGGGTCGTGATTGGCATGGGATTGCCTTTCGTTTTTTATGTTAAAGGTCTGCACCGAAGTTCTTGACAAAGATGAGGAAGTCAGAGAAGGTAACGCGCAGGTCGCCGTCGAGGTCAAAGGTGGGGTCGAAGCCAACGTCGCCTGCGGTTTTGCCAAAGGCAGAGGCAAAAGCAAGGAAGTCCGAGAAGCCGATTTCCCCGTCGCCATCAAAGTCTGAGGCTGCGGGACCGGATACGAGTTCAGATACGGAGAGGGTGTAACCGAGTGTTGTGCCAGATGTGGAGGTGATGGCGAGGGTTCTGGCAATATTGCCAGATGTGTGAATGCGTTTGCTCTGTAAGGCTGAAATGGGGATCGGTGCGGCAAAGGGGTGCTCTCCGTCGGCGATGAGTGTGACGAGGAGGTCGTTGTCACCTGTGGATTGGATTGTGAAGGCGAGGCCGGGTGTTTCGCCCAAAGCGAGATAGTCTATGCCCCAGCGCGTGGCGCGTCGCGTGAGGTTATTGGTCGGAATTGTGAGGATTTCGCGCTTTGCGGGATGCAGGTCAATGGCGCGATAGCCGAGGTCGCCCTCACCGTCGAGGTACATAGCAGCGGCCCATTGTCCAAAGAGGTGGTCAAATCGTTCGGGCGCGTCGAGCGATTGAAGGACATTGTCGATGCTCGCTATGCTGCTGTCTGGATCTGCGATGAGTTTGCGGAGTGCGCCCTCGCCATAGCGCTGTGCGAAGTACGTCATATAGAGATACGCCTGGTCAAAATCAAAAAACTGATCTTCCCAATAGGTGAGGTCTGTATTGACCGCGAGCGAGAGAAAATTTTCGGTCGCTGCTGCTGTCGTGTCTTTGTATCCACAGGCGAGTTCGGCGTATTCCGAGCACCCTTCGTCGAGCCATTTGGCTTCGTCGAAATCGGCTTTCCAGTGGATCAAGTGCTGAAATTCGTGGGCGAGTGTGGCGCGTGCGAGGTTGCTGCCAATGTCGAGAGGACGGGCGTCGATATAAATAATTTCGCGCGAGACGGGTGGGGCTTCGTTGTCGGTATCGATATAACCGACAAATGTGATGCCAGTGATAGGACTGTCGAGTACGTCGAGTACCAGGATGAGTATGCGGGGATCGGCATCGACATCTGGAGGATCGCCAAAGAGGTCGGTGACAGTTTCATAAATGCCGCGATCGGGATGGCGTGCGGTGGATTTATCAAATGCAAGGGCAAGGGATTCAATGCCCGTTTGTGTCACGCGCGGGGTGTTCCACATGTCATCTTCTACAAAAATGTAACAGTGGCTGCCTACATAGCGACAGGTTGTTGTGGTGTGGTATTTCCCGCCGCCAACGAGTTGAAAACTGTATGCCGGCAGCGTGAGCGTATCGCCAACGCGGAAAGGTGTGGAGAAGGATATTTTGGTTGCGGGGCGATAGGGTGTGGTTTGGCGTGGAATCAGGTGGGTTCCGCTTTGGGGGATGGGTTGGGCGTGTGCTACGCTGCAAGAAAGCGCAATGCAGCAGGTAAAAAAAATAAGAATATAACGCAAATCGCGTTTGGGCGTTTTTGGCGGAGGCATTGTCAAAACCAGACTGAGAGTCTCACCTGTAAGTCCCCAGAGGTATTGGGGGAGACTGTTGCAATAGGACGGGTTTTAGCGGCGATGCTGGCGGCGTTTAACGCGCTGGCAAAGCGATTGAAGATGAGTGCGCCCACGAAGAGAAAACTGCGTGTGCGCGCCCAGGTGGCTTTGCTTCGCAGTTCTCGAAAGTGTTCGCGGGAAGACGGTGTGTCCCATTCCCAAAAGTTTTCGGGCGTTTCTGGCAGTGGGGTGACCGATGTGCCCTCGACGTATTGCAATCGGGCATTGTAGTCGTAGATGCTATTGTAACTGGACAGGCGGTCGTAGTGAGAGTTGGGTTTTTCCTCCGTGGTTGCACCAGCGCGTGCCGCGGCATAGGCGCGGAAGGTGTTTTCTCGCGTGGTGTTGAGTTTTTTAAATGCAAATACGCCCGTCCAGAACATGCCTTCGGTGAAGAGAAAAAATTTCGCGGATTTTCGCCCGCCCGCATACCGCTCGCCTAAACCGGGTAAAAGAACCGACAAAAAGGCGGCTTTTTTGGGTGATTTCGCTTCTTGGGCAAATGCGACAGATGGCGAGAGCAAACAGGCGCAGACGATCAGGATTTGGGATGGTGTTTTCATGATGCTAAAATCTCGTTTTCAATTCGACCAGGGACCGTCCATGGCTATCAACCGGCGTGATGTCGATCCACAAGCTCGGCCCGGTCTGTTTTTGCAGTGTGCGCGTATAGGCCGAGGCGTGTATGGCACTGGCAATGTGGTTGAGTACGGCCAGGCCTGTGACAACAGACGCGCGTTTGAGGTATTTGTTGCTGTCGTTGCGACGGGTTTCATAGTCCAGCCTGCGTGACGATGGCACGTTTTTGTTATCGGTGGAAAAGTCAGCCGTCACATCGTCCCAGCCATAGACAAATTGATGGTATTTGCCAATGAGTTCGTAATACTGCTGCGTGTCTTCGCTTTTGGAGGGCAGGGCGTGGGTTTCGTGATATGGCTCGGGCTGAGTTTTGTTCCATTCCCGCCAGGCGCTGTACCGCGCTTCCCGCCAATGCCGATCGGCATACGCTCGAAATTCTTCCTTAATGTCATTGCCTTTGCCCCGCCATGAAACATAAGCGGTCCAGGTGAGGGCTTCTGCGCCCATAAACCCGACTGCGCGTATTTTGGCCCCGGCATATAATTCACCCAGACCCGGTACAAGTAGTGAGAGAAAGAAGGCCGTTTTAGGCGATTTTTCCGCAGCGGCCTGTCCGCACATGAGCGCAAAAACAAGGGTGCAGAGTGTGAATTTTCGCATGGGGCAATTCCTTTGGCTAAAAGTTGCCTTTCCCAACATCTGTAACAAATCCAAATAACAATGTAAAGTAAATCTTCAAGCCGCTTCGTTCAAGTGGATCGCCAGCCCGTTGCAAAGGCACATGGTCGAAGCCGTAGGCTACGTCGATGCTGGCGCGTGTGGGAAAAAGATAAAACGAGGTGGCGTCGTAGCGCAATTGCGTGCCCAGTTCGCGTTTCCAGCCGCGTTTGAGTATTGCATCGTCGGATGTGCCATCCCAGGCGCGGGCGATTCCGGCAAAGAATGCGCCGTAGAGTTGGTCGGAGTAGATCGGGCCGGTTTGTCGATCAATGCGCGACCATAAGGGAAAGCGATAAGCCGACCGCAACATCAGGGCGCGGCGGCCTTCCAGGCTGTAAAACGTATATCCTTTCATGCCGGGCAAGCCACCGAGGAAGAAGTCAAAGGTGTCGTCAACTTCGCTGTCGATCAGGCCGCCAAAAAAGCGGAAGCTCAGCGCACTGCGGCCGGGAGCAACCGGGATAAATTCGTTCCAGTCGAGGGAGAGTTGGTTGTAGAAATAGCGGTCGTAGGTTTCGATAATTAGCGAGGTGTTTTCCTCAAAGCCGCTGATGAACCAGTTGAAATAGCGGTCGTAACGCAGCGCGAGACGGCGTCCGGATCGGGGGTTGATTTCCGAGTCGCGCGAGCGGCCTATGGCATTGAGACGATAGGTGAGAGCGAGGTCAAATCCGTTGAGGGTTGTAGCGCCCACTATATCGCGATTAAGGCCGTTGAACCGCGCTTGATCCAGAACTGCGCCCGTGCGATGATACACGAGACGAGCGTCGATCGTACCGCCGCGTCTCAGGGTGTATTTGCCGCCTATTTCAATGCCCGTCAGCGCGAAGGTGCGGTTGTAGATGCGAAAATCTTCGTCGCGGCTGATTATATCTTCTTCAACGTGGCGCGATATACGGTAGGCTTCCAGAAAAAAGGTGGGCCGTCTTTTGCGGTATTCGTAAAGCGCGTACAGATCCATATCCAGATCGTGGGCGAGCAGGCCACTGATAAAAAAGGTTTGCTTTCGCAAGACGTCGTCGGATCCCGCTATGGCGCCGAGTTTGAGTTTGCCGCTGTCGATTGCCAGACGCGGAAGTATGGTGGTGGATGAAAATTCATTTTTGTATGGGCGGCTCGCTATTGCGGGTTTGGGCGTTGTGGCCGCGAAGGGGTTAACCTGAAAGATGTTGGCTACCACGGGTTCATTTA
Source organism: Gemmatimonadota bacterium (assembly GCA_009838845.1). Lineage (NCBI taxonomy): Bacteria > Pseudomonadati > Gemmatimonadota > Gemmatimonadota bacterium. Next base: position 140,039 of record VXRD01000124.1, read on the forward strand.
ACGGGTGGGAGATAACGCGAATTTCGTAGGCGTTTTTGCCGTAGTGGGCATAGGCGATGCGGTCGCCATCTGGATGCACGTGGGGTTGAAATGCACCGCCGTACACGCGGGTGAGGCGGTCTATTGTGCCGCTGGATAGATTGACGCGATACAGGTTGAAGATGCCGTCTTGATCAGAGGCAAATACGAGGGATGATCCATCGGGTGTCCAGCACGGGTCGCGATCGGTTTCGCGGGAGGTAACGCGCACTGTGTAATCGCCACCTGTTGCGGATATGGTGGCGATATCCCGCGAGGTGCTGATTCGGTAGAGCGAGAATGCGATTTGCGATCCATCGGGCGACCAGCGCGGGGTGGCAACCTGTGAGCCATCGTCGAAGGATGTGAGGTAGCGAATGGTGTCTGCTGCAATGTCGAGGATACAGAGGTTGGTGCTACCTCCACCATTTTTGACAAACGCAATTTGCGTTCCGTCTGGGGAATAGGTCGGGTGAATGCCGCGCGAGCCGGTGCTGAGGCGCGTTTCGCCGGGGAAGGTGGCACGCGCGAGGCCAATGGCGGTTTTGACATTTTGAAACAGGCTCGATTTCGAGGCTTTGGGATCTATGGTGTAGAGGTCCCATTGCCGCCCGCCATATTTGTTGGGCTGGCTGTGGCGCGCGTAGAGGAATTGTTCGCCATCGGTTGACCAGTCAAAGGCTGTGACCGCGCTGGGAGCGGCGAGTTCCACGCTGCTGTCGGCGAGGGTATAGACCATCAAACTCGTGCGCCCATAATCGCGTCCTTTATTGGAGAGGTAGGCGAGTTTTGTGCCATCGGGCGACCAGCGGGGGTGCAGGTTGAGGTAGCCATCGTCGCGGATGAGGTCGCCCTGTGCGGGGTTGGTTTCGATCTGTGCGTTTTGATCCGCATAGCGTTTTTTGAGCGATGCGACCCAGCGCGTGTGCAATTCGCTTGCAGAGATGCCCAGAGTTGCGCGGATTGCGCCGCCGAAATCCGTGCGCCACCAGACTTTCATTTGCCGATACAATTCGGGGAGTTTGTCGCGCCCAAAGGTATCGACAATAAAGAGGGTGAGCGAATAGCCGTGGTCATATACTTTTTCAAATCCGAGACCTGTTTTCGCGCCAAAGACAGACATTTCGTCGCGGGTGAGCAAGCTCCCATTGCGCGTGGCCTGGCGCAAGATCATATCGCGGTGCGAGTCCCAGCGGTCGTGTTGTGCGCCCGGTGCCATGTATTGCGCCGTCCCTTCTGCAAACCAGGGTGGAATGATGGTGGCTGGAATGGCGTAAGCAGCCAGGACATTGGGGTAGCCAGCGAGGATGTCGTCGCGTTTGCCTTCACCCTGATATTGCAGGTAGTTGACGAAGATGGCGGGGATGCGCCGCGAGGATTTTCGGGCGAGTTGAAGGGCGATGATGTGCGTCAATTCGTGCGTTATCACATTTGGGAGCCAATCTGTACTGCCGCGCAGTGCAAAGTCGAGGTTGGAGACCCAGATTTCGATGGTGTTGTGGTAATAATACGCCGCGCCATTGGCATAATCTTCGGTGTCTTTGAGGATGATGCGGACTTTGCTGTCGGGGTCAAAATTGTAAAAGGACGCGATTGGGCCGTACGCGTCTTCGGCGACCTGGGCAGCACGCGGAGCCAGTTTTTCCAGCCCCTGATGGTAATAGACTTTGAAGTGTTCGGTTTCAATGACGCGCCAGTTCAGTTCGGGATGATTGGCGTCAAATTGCGCGAGTACCTGTGTGCTCAGGGCCAGGAGAATGAGAATCGTTTGTGTGAGTTTGTGAGACATGGTGTTTATTTAATGGGATTAACGGGTTGAGGGCTTATTGTTAGGTTCCCACATAAGCCTAAATGCAGGATTGCTTTTCATTGCAAATATATCTAAATTTAATGTCAGGGGCAATCTTGGGAATCACCCCTGACTTATCCCAATCCTTAACCCGTTCTCGAAAGTGAGGTGAATTGAGATGAAAAAGGATAAAGGTAATCCTGTTTCTGATGAAGCCTTGAAGATGTGGAAAGTAATTCAAAAGAGAATGAATTGGAAGTAAATTTCACATCTTTAGCTTATGCCGAGAGCAAGGGGTAAGATCGTGTTAGTTAAACAACCTTACCCCTTGCTACATGAGTCCAGTTGGCAACTCTAATGCTGAAAATCTGCGTTCTGCCAATCTACCAGCAGATCTCATTGAAGTCAACATGGACTCTCGATCTATCATATAATCACCTCCTCGTTTATGTTGGAATAAATTATCTAAGGAAGGAACCTCGTATGAGTATCATCCCTGACAACAAAGAGTTGATGTTTTGCATATCAACCATTATAGAAACGTTGATAGATTCACTTGACGAAGAGACAAAGAATAGGTTAAGCAGAAAGTTGAATAGCAAAATCTTTATACTGAGTAGAGGTGAACCGGAGAAAGTAATCTTAACGTCACAAGAAAGGGCAATCGTTATTCACTTTCTCAAAGATATGATTAAGGCAATACGATGAGAATAGCTTTTCATTGACAATTGATACAAGTTTGATATATTAGTGAGCAGAGCAACCCGACCAAGAATTGCTCTGCTCGTAGCCGATCATAACAATTTAACTCTTCAGGAGATTTTTCACTATGACCGACCAAAATTTTAGACCTGCGATAATTGCTTGCATTCCGAAGCCAAATCAAACTGTCTGCAACTGGATAGATAATTCGAGGGCGGAAACTATACTGGTAAAATCTTCAACGGAATGTAAGATAATTAGAAATGATCCGCCCGTACTACCGTACGGAATGAGACAACTACAAATCCAGATTCAAGAGCAGGAGAAAGGGTAACTTCCAGAAGAAAGTATCTCTTCCATTTCACATCTGGAAGTTAATGGGCATTGAGCGAATAGCTTGATGCCCTAATTTATTTCTCATCCGCTTCGATCTCTTTATCAATCAATTTCTTAGCCTTGGAATCATCAGAACGTTCTTCAGATTCGTTCAACTCCGCGTTAAGTTTCTTTTCAATCTCACGCTCGGCAGGTGTAGAACGTTTATCAGTTGACACGGGGAAATCACCTCCTAAAATTCCATTATGGTAACTAATACCAAATATTTATTTTACAATATTATGCATAGACTAATAAAAGCGGGAATTTTTGGAAAAATAATTAGCTATTTATGAACCAAATTA